>JBEBDG010000178.1:0-5109 GCA_041157165.1 Bacteroidota bacterium | reverse complement strand
GGAAAGTTTCTACCGAAAAAATTATTTTACAATAATCCCTTTTCCCTTTTCCCTAATCCCTTTTCCCTAATAACTCATCCCTTTTCCTAAAAAAACTTTGGTAGCCCTAAGATTATCTGACGAATCGAAACGATTATTACCACTAATCCTACCAAAATCATCATGGATTTTACCGGTATTTTGTTGGCTAATTTGGCTGCAATTGGCGCGGCAATTACACCACCCAAGATGAGTCCAAAGATAACTTGCCAATATCCCAACCCAATAACCGTAAAGAAGGTAATAGAGCTGGCTAGAGAAACAAAGAATTCAGTTAAATTGACTGAGCCAATTGTATATTTTGGGTGACGACCCGATGCAATCAAAGTAGATGACACAATTGGTCCCCAGCCACCCCCACCAATGGAATCTAAATAGGCTCCGAAAAATGCCAAAATGCCTAATCGCTTAGTTGGTTTCTTCTGTATTCTTTTTACTAATGCTTTCTTAATGATAACTGCACCTAAAATTAAGGTGTAAATGGATACAATTGGTTTAATGTAACCGGCATAATCTTCTAAGCTCGACAAGATATAGGCTCCAAAAATAGCTCCAATTATACCTGGTATCACCAATGTTTTAAATAGCTTTGAATTTACATTGCCAAATTTTAGGTGCATATAACCAGAAACACCAGAAGTAAATACTTCAGAGGCATGAACGCTAGCAGACGCTGCAGCAGGGGTTATACCGACAGACAACAAGAAAGTAGTGGCTGTCACTCCATAGGCCATTCCTAAGGCGCCATCAATCATTTGTGCTATAAATCCACCCAAAACAAAATACAAAACATCAGGAGTCAGTGCAGTCCACATTCCCGCGATTTTTTCAGGTGTGAAATAGGTTAACAATAGATGCCCAACAATCATCAAAGCAATTGCATTGCTAATATGTATAATCACCTCAGTCACACTTCTTTGCCGGTTCCATATCACTCGGATAGCCTGGAATAGATGCGGAAATTGACTATTATTCTTGTTGGTTTCTGAACTCACTTTACACGTTTTTTGCAAAAATACTAAACAATATTAAATCTACCAATATAGTAGAGTAAATATTTTTTCAAGAAAAAAACGTAATTTGCATTCCTTTTTAAAAATTGAACCATTCATATGCGTACAGAGTATCGTTTTAGTGAGATTGAAAAACAGTGGCAGGCTTTTTGGGCAGAAAATCAAACTTTCAAATCTTCTATTAATCCGCAAAAACCTAAATATTATGTCCTAGATATGTTTCCTTATCCTTCAGGTGCTGGGTTACACGTAGGACACCCCCTAGGGTATATTGCTTCAGATATCATGGCTCGTTACAAGCGTTTGAAAGGCTATGAAGTTTTACACCCTATGGGTTTTGATTCTTTTGGTCTACCAGCTGAACAATATGCAATTCAAACGGGTCAACATCCAGCGATAACGACTGAGCAAAATATTACAAGGTACATTGAGCAATTGAAAAATATTGGTTTTTCCTTTGATTGGTCAAGAGAGGTTCGTACATCTGAGCCTTCCTATTACAAATGGACTCAGTGGATCTTTATGCAATTGTTTAATTCTTGGTACAACCAAGAGGCAGATAAGGCAGAACCGATTGATTCATTAATTTCAATTTTAAATGAAAAAGGAAGTCACGGCCTGAAAGCCGTGTGTGATGATGAGGTACAACGAATTTCTGCTTCTGAATGGAATGCCTTCTCTGAGGATGCAAAGTATGAATATTTATTAAATTTCCGTTTAGCTTTCTTGGACGATTCGGTAGTGAATTGGTGTCCGGCCTTGGGTACTGTTTTGGCAAATGATGAGGTAAAAGATGGTGTATCTGAGCGGGGTGGATATCCAGTAGAGCAAAAGAAAATGCGTCAATGGTCCATGCGCATTACAGCCTATGCGGATCGTTTATTGCGTGGATTAGAAGAGGTAGATTGGGTAGATTCCTTAAAAGAACAACAAAGAAACTGGATTGGCAAATCGGTAGGTGCAGAAGTTGATTTTGATATTTTTGAACCGGTTACCAAGTTATCAGATAAAAAAATTAAAGTATTTACGACTCGTGTGGATACTATTTATGGGGTGTCTTTTATGGTTTTGGCACCTGAGCATGAATGGGCTTTGGACTTAACAACGGCTGCACAGAAATCAGCTGTAGAAGAATACATCAATTGGGCGAAATCACGATCAGAATTAGATCGTATGTCTGAAGTTAAACAAGTTTCGGGTGTATTTACAGGATCCTATTGTGTCAATCCTTTTAATGGCGAAAAAGTGCCTATTTATTTGGCAGATTATGTATTAGCCGGATATGGTACAGGTGCTGTAATGGGGGTTCCTAGTGGAGACCAGCGCGATTGGAATTTTGCAACCCATTTCAATTTACCCATCATTCCAATTTTAGATGTACAAAAGGACATCGAAAAGCAGGCGGATAATACGAAAGAGGGAAGGTACATTAATTCTGGAATGATTGATGGATTGGGTTATAAAGAGGCTACTCAAAAGCTGATCAATTGGTTAGAAGAAAAGGGTATAGGCAAAGGTAAAGTGCAGTATCGGATGCGCAATGCCGTTTTTTCTCGTCAGCGTTATTGGGGAGAACCAGTACCCGTGTATTTCAAGCCGAATGCAAGCGGTAAACTTTTGCCATATTTAATTCAAGAAAGTGAATTGCCATTGGAGCTTCCTAAAATTGATAAATATTTGCCAACGGAAACAGGTGAGCCACCTCTAGGTAGAGCAGCTGATTCGTGGAAGTATCAAGGTAAATACGATTATGAATGGTCGACAATGCCAGGTTGGGCAGGATCTTCTTGGTATTGGTACCGTTACATGGATGCTCAAAATATGGATTTCTTTGCAAGCAAAGAGTCGATCGATTATTGGCAAGCAGTCGATTTATACATTGGTGGGTCAGAGCACGCAACAGGACACTTATTGTATTCTCGTTTCTGGAATAAATTCTTGAAAGATTTGGGCTATGTGAAAGAAGAAGAATTTGCCAAGAAATTGATCAACCAAGGAATGATTCAAGGAAGATCAAATTTTGTGTATCGTGTAAAGGATTCAGAAAAGGTGACTTTTGTTTCTCATGGATTAAAAGACCAATACGATGTAGCTGCGCTACACGTGGATGTGAATATTGTAGAGAATGATATCTTGGATATTGAGACTTTTAAGTCGAGCCGTAATGATGTACCAGCAGATGCCGTATTTATTTTAGAAGACGGAAAGTATGTATGTGGTTGGGAAGTGGAAAAGATGTCGAAATCTAAATTCAATGTGGTTAATCCAGATGATTTAATTGCGAAATACGGAGCAGATACCTTGCGTGTTTATGAAATGTTCTTAGGACCATTGGAGCAATTTAAACCATGGAATACGAATAGCATTTCGGGTTCTCATAACTTCTTGAAAAAAGTATGGCGATTGTTCTTTGATGAGGTAACTCAACAATGTAAAATTACGAATGATGCACCCAAACCAGAAGAATTAAAAGTATTGCATACTGCTATTCGCAAAGTACAAGACGACTTAGATCGTTTCTCTTTCAATACGGTTGTTTCTACCTTGATGATTTGTGTGAATGATTTAACGCAGTTGAAATGTAGTAAAAAAGCTATTCTTAAAGAATTAGTTATTTTAATGTCGCCTTATGCTCCACATATTTCGGAGGAATTATGGACGGTTTTAGGAGAGGAGGCAGGAACATTGTCCTATGCTACCTTCCCGACATTCAATGCCTCTTATTTAGTAGAAGACTCTTTTAATTATCCAATCTCTTTCAATGGTAAGGTTAAATTAACATTGTCATTCCCAACTGATGCTGCTCCACAAGTTATTGAGGAGGCTGTATTAGCCAATGAGCAAGTGCAAAAGAATTTGGCAGGAGCTACACCTAAAAAGGTTATTGTAGTAACAAAAAGAATTGTGAATGTAGTTGTTTAAAAATTAACAACTGTAATACCCGCGCCGCCGCGATCTGCGTGTTCGTCTTCAAACTTACGAACTTGTGGGTAGCGGCGGAGTTGTTCTCTGACTAAATTTCGTAAAATACCATCACCTTTGCCGTGCAAAATTTTAACTTCTGTGGCACCGGTTAATAGTGCATCATTTATATAGTGGTCCAAAATTCCATAAACTTCTTCTCCTCTTTTTCCTCTCAAATCTAGATTAATTGAAAAGTGAGCCATTTTGCTAGTAATATCTAGTCCAGAACTAACCGAATATTTCTTTTTCTCTTGTTTAGGAGCTTTAGCTTTCGTTAATCGATTACGTTTAACCGTACTTTTAATTCCTCCTAGGGCAACCACTGCATCCTTCGTTTTCAGTTCTAAAACCTGTCCTAAAGTAGCCTCATGCGCACCATTGTCAATCAGTACCCAGTCACCCACTTTCAATTCTCCACTCTCAACCTTCCCTTTTTCACTTTCCACTTTCCACTTTCCACTTTTCACTTTCAACTCTTCGCTTTCCACTTTCAACTCTCCACTTTCCAATTCTTTTTCCACATACTCTGCCAACTCTTTTCTTATCTGTTTTGTACTTTCTTTTTCGGCTTCCTTTTCTTTAATCTGTCGAATCGTTAGCTCAATTTTTTGATTGGCTTCTTTAATAATTCGTTTTGCCTCAGCTTTGGCAGTGTTAACTATATTTTTTTGCTCTTCATCCAATCGCAATTTTAATTGTTCATATTGCTCTTTGATGACCTTAGATTGTTTATTCTGCTCTTCTAATGCGATATTTTTACTTTCCCAAATTTGTTTTTCAGTGGAAGTTTCAACCAATAATTTGTCAAAGTCAACTTGTTTTTTATTCAATTTGCTTTTAGCTGATTGAATAATTTTCTCTGGCAAGCCAATTTTGTGCGCAATTTCAAAAGCAAAGGAGCTACCAGGTTTCCCAATTTCCAATTCATACAAGGGTTCTAAATGAACAGTATCATATTTCATTGCCGCGTTGAATAAACCCTTTTTTGTACTTGCTAAGCTTTTTAAATTGCCATAGTGCGTATTGATTGCTCCAAAAGAACCTTTTTCAGCAAATTTTTCTAATATAGATTCAGCAATGGCACCACCCAATC
>JBEBDG010000177.1:0-5150 GCA_041157165.1 Bacteroidota bacterium | reverse complement strand
GAATTTTTTTAATATAATGTGCCAAAGACGGGAGACCATTGACTGCACTTGTATCTACTTTTGCTTCCGTTTGGCTTTCTCTTTCTTTTAAATGAAACATAGTTGTTTCTTTCGAAATACCTTTTGATCGTAAGGAATTTATTTTTTCGAGTCCTAAAACACATGCCACTAATTTTACAGTAGAGGCTGGATAGAAATATTCATTCAATTCAGTTCTAAATCGATGAGTGGTAAATCGAGGTTTATTTTTTGAATCTCTTTTTATCTCGGTATAGATAAGCTGCAATCGATATTTCTCCGGATCTTTTAAAACTTTTTGAATGATTTCTGATTGATTAGAAATTAAATTTGGGAAGGAACTGTTTTGCCCTTTTGATTGAAAACCTACGGCCAAACCAAACATAAGAATTAAAATTTTATAGTTCATAATTCATAATTTCAATGATTTCTTCTAAATCTTTTGAATGCAATAATGGATGAATAATCCCCCGAGTAATTGGAGAATCTACTGGATTTGGATAGGGGAAATGATTTAGTAAAAATCCTTTTTCTTTAAATAATTGGAATAGGTTACTTTTTTTACTCGCAAAACTCGGATGGCCATTTACAACTTGAATGTCTTTCCAGGTATATTTTTGAAATTGTTTTATTAATTCAGAAAGTTTTTCTTTTTGTTCTAAATAGGCCTGCCTGCTATTGAGGGCAGCGTAGCAGTGAGAAGGACTTGGTGGTGAGGCCCCAATCCAAAAGGAATGTTTTTTGATGGCTTCAATCATGGAATGGTCACCTAAGATAATTCCTGCAGGTATACCATAGGTCTTAGAAAGTGAAGCAATTTGAATTAAGGAAGCGGGTGTTTCCAAATGTATATCCAACAATCCAATTCGATGAGATTCATCTACAATAAGGACATTGCTAGCATCTAATTCCTTGATCCAACTTAAATCTCTTTGTTCGATAAATGGCGTTTGAATGCCATCACAAACAAGAATTGTATTCTTGATTCCTTTAATAGATTGGATCCATTCATTATAGGTAAGGTGTGTTGGGTAATATTTTTGTGGCCATAAGCAAGGGTGAGTTTGAGGCGCAACCTCTACTTCAAATTCTGGTACAAGCTGTCCTAAAACCTGCAGGCAAGTTTGTCCGGCCAATTGTCCGGATGTACACAATGCGGCCTGTTCATGATTATAGATTTCTGCAAAATGAATTTCAAGGTCATCCCACAAGGTAAACTTGATATTATTGGCTCTTGAGCTACCCCAATTTTGTGGAAATTTTAAAATTCCAGTTTTGAGTTGTTGTTGAAACAATGGATGAGCACCTATGCATAAATAATTGGAACCACCCAACCAACGGTACGATTGATTTTCAAATTTTATGAACTTATTAGGTAATTCCTGTAAGAATAAATTATAATTCTCCATTTGCAAGTAATTGTGCTCCTGTGCCAGAAGATATGGCATACTTTATTTGTCCAAATTCAATATGTATACCCTTTGCAATTTGATCGTCTACTAAAAGGCAGCCGTCCATATCAACATAATCCAACATGGGTACTAATTGGGCTATGGCCGAACATCCGATAGTTGACTCGGTCATACAACCAACCATAATTTTCAACCCAAGTTTTTTTCCTTTTTTAATCATTCGAAGTGCGGGAGTTATGCCACCACATTTCATTAATTTGATATTAATACCATCAAAATATTCAGCGCATTTGCTCACATCTTCTTCCAAGATACAACTCTCATCTGCAATGATGGGAAGGGCACATTTCCCTTTCAATTGTTTCATTCCATTCCAATTTTCAGCTTTCAAAGGTTGCTCAATAAATTCAACTCCTAAATTTTTCAATTGAGGAGCAAATTCAAGTGTTTGCTGTGGCGTCCATGCGGTATTGGCATCCACTCTGAAAATTGCATCTGTTTCTTTACGTAATGCTTTTACAATTTCGATATCGTTTTGGGTTCCTAATTTAATTTTATACAAAGGAAAAGGCATTTCTTTCATTTTTGAAATCATTTTTTCAATGCTATCAATTCCAATTGTGTAATCTGTGATGATATTATTTTCTATGGATAAATCCCAAAGTTCAAACAATTTTTTGTTATGTATTTTACCCCACAAATCCCAATAGGCTACATCCAGAGCACATAAAGCAAATGGATGGTCATCCAATAATTGAGGTGCTACACTTGACCAAAAATCAGAAGGATGGGGAAGGACATCTTTGGGTAAATAAGGGGTAATGGATTGCAATTGATGAACCATTTTTTCGATGGTCACACCATAATATGGCGTTTCTGTAGCTTCACCAAATCCACTTTTACCATTCCAAATTAACTCTACAATCAAGGTGGGTTGCACATCTCTTGATTCATGAGTTATGGTAAAAGTATGCTTTAAAGGCAAATCGAATCGATGAAGTTTGATTTTCATAGGATTTATTTTAGTGCAACATAAGGTAAATAGTTTGCCATTTCTCCTGCCTTTTGCCAAATTAAGATATCAGCCATTCTCCAATTTATTAGATCTCCTGATCCATTATTGGGTAGAAATTCCACTTGTTGAAAAGGGATTTTCCATTTTGCTGGAAACCATCTATCTAAACCTGCGTTCGCAGGTTTAATTTCAGGAGTTTCCACAAATCCATTTATGTTTTCCTTTCCTAGAAGTAAAGGTAAAAAATAATTATAGAAACAGATAAGGGTGGAAATTGGATTACCCGGCAAAGCAAAAATTGTTTTTTGGTCATTTTTTCTGGTCCCAAACCACATTGGTTTCCCAGGTTTTTGGGCAATTTTATGAAAATGGCAATCGAAGGCTAATTCTTTCAAGACCTCAGGCAGAAAATCTTTTTTCCCGGCTGAAACTCCACCTGATAGGAGCAAGATATCATGATTTTGAAGAATTATGGATAATTTATTTTTAATTTCTTCCCTTGAATCCTGTAGATGAAAGGTATTGGAGTGAAATCCTTTTGCCTTTAATGTTGCAGCTAACATGGGCATATTTGAACTTCTAATTTGATGTGGTAATGGTTGTTGGTGAACGGCTACTATCTCATCTCCTGTTGAAATAAGGGCAATTTTAGGTTTTTCAAATACCTTTAAATCACTTTTGCCTATACTGGCAGCCAAGGCAATTTCAATCGTTTGTATGAAAGTACCCTTTGATATTATTAACTCATTTTTCGAAATATCTATGCCTTGGGGGTGAATGAATTGTTCGTTTATAATGTTTTCACCTTTGAAAATAGCCATCCGTTTTTCGTTTCGATTTTCAATTACGATTTCTTCAAATGGAATAATGGCAAGGCAATGAATTGGCAGAATGGACCCCGTCATGATTTCTATGCAAGCATCTGAATGATTTAATTTTGCTTGTGGCTGTCCTGCAAAAACGGTTTGTTCGATAGGCCATTGTTTTGCCTCTAGATTTTGAATGGCGATACCATCCATCATTGCCCGATGAAAGGGAGGAAAATCTCTGTCTGCATATAAATCTTCAGCTATTTGATATCCAAAACAGTTTTCAAGTGGAATTGAAACAATTTTAGGTAAAAATTTGTTTTGTTGAATAATCTTGAGTGCTTCGAGAGGGCTTATCATTCTTTACATTAATGAGTAACTAAAATAATCATTTTGAATTGATTCAATGCAACAATTTTTCAAATTTATCTTAAGCTACCGAAAAATGTTTCTGATTGGAATATTTTTGGTATCGATTTTGATGATAGTTCAGTTATTGAATCTAAAAATTTCATATGATTTTGATAGTTATTTTGCTAAAAATGAATCTTTTTATCAAAATTTTGAAAACTACCAAAAGAAATTTCCAGTTGGTCAAAATCACCAGGTCGTAATTGCAATAGAATCTTCAAAAACGATTGATCATTCTTTTGCATTGAGTGCATCTTCCTTGTTTAATCAAATTGAACAATTAAAGGGAATCAAAAGGGCTTTTTACTTTTCAAAGATTTCTGAGATTAATCCTGCAAATTTAAACGGTGGAGAAAAAGTTGTTTTTGATTTGCATTCTAAGGCTTCCTTTCAAAAATCATTTGCCTATTTTAATGCTAGACAGGAAATTTATCAAGGATTGATTTCAAAAGATCGGAAATCATTCATTGGATATTTTACTTTAGAAAAAGAGTTATTCAATGACCCAGCTAGGGATACTCTTGTACGGGCTATTCAACAATTAATTGAAACTTCAAAATACAAGACGCATTTATTTGGCATACCCGTCATTCGATCCACGTATTCAGAAAAAATTTGGAGTGACTTTTTAATTTTTACCGTATTTTCAATCGCCTTGTTATTGATTGTATTGTATATATTATTTCGGAATTGGTTGCTTGTTATCATTCCATGTTTGACAATCGTGATTGGAATTCTTTGGAATTTTGGACTGATGGGAATATTAGGTTTTTCTGTCAATATGATTTCCAATCTATTAGTACCTATTTTATTTGTTGTGGGAATTTCTGATTCTATTCATTTGATAACGGTATTTTATGAAAAAATTAATCATGGACTCACAAAACAGGAGGCTATATTGGTGGCTCTACAAGAGGTGGGTAAAGCGACCTTCCTAACCGCTTTGGTTTCTTCAGTTGGTTTTTTATCACTTTCAATTACTTCTGCAGAGGCTATCAAGTATTTCGGATTATTTGGATTCACAGGAATTATCATTACCTATTTTTTATCCATCGTTATAGTTCCTAGTTTGTTATTGGTATTGGATCAAAAAAAATACGGGCAAGGAACTAATTTAGTGAATCAAGAGGTGTGGGATAAATTGTTTTCTAAACTATTTGCCATGGCGATTGAAAAAAAAAAATTGGTAATTGGGTTATTTAGTGGTTTAGTACTTTTTTCTATTTCGTTATTACCTAAAATTCAAACGAGTTTATTATTTACCAATGATGTCAAACCGGGGGATTCAATTGCCAAGGAATTTGGCTATTTTGAAAGAAATATTGGCTATTTAAAACCATTTGAATTTGTTTTGACTTGTATTAATTCGAATGAAAAAATTAATTTGGCATTCTTGAAAAATTTAGAAAAAATTGAAAATGAATTGGTTGAGAATGCTAATTTTAGTGATGTACATTCAATTGTCTTCCAAGTAAAATATGCAAA
>JBEBDG010000176.1:0-5156 GCA_041157165.1 Bacteroidota bacterium | reverse complement strand
CAGAAACCTAGGTGAACGCTGGATTTTTAAAGGTATTTCATTTGGACTTCAAAAAGGTGAGAAAGTAGCATTGATTGGAAAAAATGGTACTGGGAAAACTACTTTAATGGAAACATTGGTAGGTTCTCAAAACCCGGATAGCGGGAATATCACCATTCGAGATGGAATCCATGTTGGATATTTGCCACAAAATCCAAGTTTCAATGAAAAAGATATTGTATTAGACTATTTATTTGCAGAAGATCTTCCAAGTTCAAAGGCCATAAAAGCATATGAAACAGCAATGGCAAGCGGAGAACCGAAGGCCCTGGAAAATGCTTTTGCTTTAATGGATGCTACCCAGGCTTGGGACTATGAAAGTAGAGCCAAGCAAATCATTGCCAAATTGGGTATCCCAGATAGCGAACAACAAATAGCAACACTTTCTGGTGGACAAAAAAGACGATTGGCTTTAGCCAAATTGTTAATTGAAAGTCCAGAAATCATGATTTTAGACGAGCCAACTAACCACCTAGACATCGATACCATTGAATGGCTAGAAGGCTTCCTAAGCGGTCCAAACGTCACTCTTTTAGTGGTTTCCCACGATCGTTATTTCTTAGACCGAGTGTGTAATAAGATGATAGAGTTATCAAATGGAGATATTTATACGTATAATGGTAATTATGCTTACTTTTTAGAGAAAAAGGCAGAGCGAGAAGCATCTGAAGCAAGCACCATTGCAAAGGCTAAAAATCTCTATAAAAAGGAGCTCGAATGGATGCGAAGACAACCCAAAGCTCGAGGCACCAAAGCGCAATCAAGAATTGATGCCTTTTATGAGACCGAAGAAGTTGCCAAACGTAAAGCTGATGATAGCAAGTTGGATTTGCAATTACAGATGTCAAGACTTGGGAACAAAATCATCGAAATCAATCATTTATCAAAATCCTTTGGCGACAAAAAAATCGTTGACGATTTTACCTATACGTTTAAGAAAAAAGATCGCATTGGTATTGTCGGCAAAAACGGAGCCGGTAAAACGACTTTTTTACAACTATTAACAGAGAACTTAGCTCCAGATGCAGGTACCATTGATCATGGAGAGACTTTGGTAATTGGGTATTATACGCAAATGCCCTTTGATTTCAAACCTGGCCAGCGAGTGATAGATGTGATTACGGAAATTGCGGAGGTGATTCATTATGGGAAAAAGGAAACGCTTAGTCCCTCGCAATTTTTGAGTAAGTTTTTGTTTGAAACACAAAAACAATATACACCTGTAGAGAAGCTATCGGGAGGGGAGAAAAAAAGATTACAGTTGATGCAAGTCTTGGTTAGAAATCCAAATTTTTTGATTCTGGATGAACCGACTAACGACCTAGATTTAGAAACACTCCAATTATTAGAAGACTTTTTAAGTGAATTCCAAGGTTGTTTATTATTGGTTTCTCATGACCGGTATTTCATGGATAATTTAGTAGACCAGTTGCTATTGATTGAAGGAGGTGGTGATATCCGATTCTTTAATGGAAATTATACAGATTATCGAAATAGTATTGAAGTAGGGAATAGGGATGAGGGAAGAGGAAATAAGGTAGTGAATAGTGGGCCAAGTGTGCAAAAGCTAAAGCCTGAGACGCTCAATACAACGACAAACACATCTTTCGGCAAATCAAAAAAATTAAGCTTTAAAGAGCAAAAGGAATTTGAGGAGTTGGAGAAATCGATTCCTTTGTTGGAAACAACAATTGCAGAAAAAGAAGTTCAGATATCAAATAGTACTGATGATTTCAATCGAATTGGTGAATTAGCGAAAGAGTTAGAAAGGTTGAAAGCCGATTTGGAAGAAAAAGAAATGCGCTGGTTGGAGTTGTCGGAATAAGAAATTTAAAAGAAAAGTCAAACTTAAATTCCTAACCAATGGACCCCCTAGAAGGCAAAACACTCCAAGCAATAGTAGAATTTTTAGTAGACAAATATGGCTGGAAGGAGCTTGGTAGAAGAATTCCAATTAATTGTTTTTTATTTGAACCAAGTGTAAAATCCAGTTTGACATTTTTACGTCGTACACCCTGGGCTAGAAAAAAAGTTGAAATCCTTTACCTTAGGAGTCTCTAAACCTGTTCACCATTTTTACAAACAAAAACAGTACAAAAGCAACGATAATAAAGGAAATAAAATTCCCTACAAAATTACCATATTTAATAGCGGTTCCAGGTAGTACTAATTGATTGATCTCTGTTAAATGGGTTGCCTTTAATACAGGAGAGAGCAAAGCAGGATTAATGATATCATTAACTAAAGAATCAACAATTTTTGAAAACTGACTTCCTACAACCACACCAATGGCGAGGTCAATCACATTGCCACTCATGGCAAATTTCTTAAATTCCTCCAGTATTTTCATATAAATATAGGTGCCTTCGAAAATCTCCAGCACCCTTATTTTATCACTAAATCACTGTATCACTGAAATGTAATCTCCGTTATCGCAAACAAAGGCTTACCTCCAGCATTTTCATTTCTAAACACCAGATAAAGGTCTTTAACACCCTCTGATGAACTTACAGGGAAACTTATAGCACCTGGTTTTTTAATTTCACCTGAACCAACCAGTGGGCCGTCAGCAGCTCCAATGTGAACTTCTAAACGACCTCCAACAGTAGTTCCCTCCATCACAAAACCCATTACCTTAATTTCTTTGATTCCTGTTAAATCAATTGCCTTGTAAACTGCATAACTCTTATCCTCCGTAGCGATCACCAATTCGCCTACATTATCCATTTTCATTTTCATGATCTTATTAGAGGCATCTGTAGAAGCAGCAGGAATAGTTGAGCTTCGTAAAGTTAAGGTACCTTGGCCCAATACTGGAGAAATTTTACCATTTCCTTTGTCAGTATAACTTGCTGTAAAGATAAAAGTACCAGGCTTGCCATTATCCTTAGGGACATAATCACCTTTTAATGGCTTAGAAGCTCTTCTTGAATCGCCAACCGATAAAATATATTGAATCATTTCACGCGCATCAGCATAAGAAATTTGAGGGTGTGCGGCCATGGCTTGTTCTCCCCAAACACCAGAACCACCGGCAATAACTTTTTTTGCTAACTGGTCAATAATTGTATTTCCTGGACGATACTTTTTCGAAATTTCTGTGTACGAAGGTCCAATCGATTTTTTCTCTTTTGCATGACATGTTTTACAGTCGGATAAATCAATCAAACGTAAACCATTTGAAAAACTTGTATTACTCTGATGACCTAGAGCAATCATATTTTTATCAAATCCTTGCAAATAATCGATACTCAATAAAACATCATCTTCAGCAACTTTTTTGTTTTCTAAAGTCCCATCTTCCTTATCTTCTACTTTTACTGAATATTTAACTGGCTTATTATTCCAATAAAACGATTTATTGCCTTCAATTTCTATGCTAACCTTAGGAATTTCATTCCCGGCAGTAACCAATATCGATTCTTTTTTAGAATTACCTTTTGAATCCTTAACCGTTAAGCTTACATTGTATTTACCAGGTTTGGCAAATGTAACGGTTGGATTAGCCTCAGCACTTGTACTTCCATTACCAAAATTCCAAGAGTAAGAAATTTTATCGCCATCATAATCCAAAGTACCCTCTGATGTAAATTTAACTTTCAATGGAATGGCGCCTGCTTTTTTATCAGAAGCAATTACCACTTTCGGAGTTCTATTTCCTGGATTATATTCAATTTTATATAAAGTTGCCTCTTCATTTTGAGCGAACCAATTTGGACCATACTCTAAGCCATACATCACCCCATTGTGATCAAACTCCATGTCCATTGGATGATTGAATTTTACATCTGGCAAAAAACGATCCATTTGTAAAAAATCCCCATTCTGTTTCATTGAAACGGTGTAAACTAAATCACGTGCCCAATCATATGCAAAAAATTTGCCATCATAATAAGAAGGAAATTTCCCTTTTGCATCTTTTGGATAATCTTCACTGTAATATACTGGTCCGGCCATTGCATTTCTACTTCCTTTGCCAATGGTTGCACCAAATTCAGGTGAATCAGCATATGGATAATAAATAAACGCCTTTTGGGCCTTTGGTAGGTGGCCTAAACCCGTATTGAATGGAGAAGTATTGATGGGAGCCAACGGATTAAATTTCTCCCAAGTACTGTCTTTAGCAAAATTTCTTTGATTATAAGCCTTATTATCACCTACAAACAAAGGCCAACCAAAATATCCGGCTTCGCGCGCTTGATTCACTTCATCGTGTCCGCGTGGACCATATTTAGTTGAATTTTCACCTGCATCTGGTCCAACTTCACCCCAATATAAAAATCCAGTTCGTTGATCTACTGAAATTCTGTATGGATTACGATTACCCATGATATAAATTTCAGACTTGGTTGAATGGAAATTTGGCGGAAATAAATTCCCCTCTGGTATTGTATAAGTGCCATCTGGTTGAGGTTTAATTCTTAAAATTTTTCCTCTTAAATCATTTGTATTTGAACTGGAGGCTCTGGCATCCCATCCTGCTCTACCTGGTCTTTCATCCATAGGTCCATAACCATTTGATTCATGTGGATTCACATCATCACCAGTAGATAAATACAAATTACCCTGTTTATCCCAAGCAATGGAGCCTCCTGTATGACAACATTTTCCATCTCTTTTCACTGGCACTCGTAATAAAACTTTTTCAGATGCCCAATCCAAAGTATCTTTTATATCATCATATACGAAACGAGATAAATGTTGCGCCGTGTCGGGTAAACCTGCCTGAGGTGAGTAATATATATAGACCCACTTATTTTGTGCAAAGTTTGGATCTTTATTGATACCCATTAAACCATATTCCGATTTAGTATAAACATCAAATTTGGCAACAATTTTAGATTTATTTTTTTTGGGGTCATACATCTTCAAATTACCACGTCTTTCTGCGTAAAGTACTTTCCCATTCGGCAAAACAGTCAATTCTGTTGGTTCATTTAAATTTTTATCCAAAATAGTTTTGGTAAAACGATTATCCTCAGGCAATACGCCTGTTCTTAATTTTTTATTGTAGTTTAATTCAGGACCACTTCCTGCCCATAATAATCCTCCCCACATATGTTGATATACCAAGGGTTCAGTAAATGATTCGTCCGTATGGCCCCAGTTCATGTAAA
>JBEBDG010000175.1:0-5171 GCA_041157165.1 Bacteroidota bacterium | reverse complement strand
CTTGGTAGACAACAATATCAGGATCAAAATAATGTAATAGCTCAATCTCGGGATGGCTTTTGTACAAATAATCCAAATAAAAAGGCTTAACTGCTGTATTTAATTCGGTAATGTTGTACCTGCTACAGAGGTCCTCGAAATCTGGAATACCAATGGTATGCACCTCCACAATTGGAAAATCTGGTAAATCAGCATGCGGAATATCAGATTGGTCCAATCGATCAACCAAGCCAATGACAAAAGAGTAATCCGGATTGTGTTCCAACAAAGAATCTCCCAACGTTTTGGCTTGAGCAAGATAATTGATTGAACAAATTGTAAGGACAACTTTTTTTTGCATAAAAATATTTCAAAACGCAAGTTCGGGAAATTAATTGGAAAATTAAAAGATTAGGGAAAAGGGATGAGGGATGAGGGATTAGGGAAGAGGTAAAACGTAATTATTTTTAGGTGCAGGAAGGAATATATACAAAATCAAATTGAACTTAATTGAAAGGCCCTAAATTTCAATCCTCTTCCCTCACACCTTATACCTTACACCTCATCCCTCTTCCCTTTTCCCTCTTACCTCACAAGGCTCCCATAAATAATATTTTCAATTCTTCCCGCTACATACCCATTCGAATTAGGGGTGTGTTGCGTCATGATTAACACAATTAAATTTTCCTTTGGGTCGGCCCAATAGGTTGTTCCATAATAGCCCCCCCAAGAAAAGCTCCCTTTGCTTCTCATTTTCAAATTAGCAGATTTTTCAGATTGAATTTGAAATCCTAAACTAAAATTATCGTTTCCTAAAAGGCCTGGATTGAGCTGAGGACTTACCATCAATTCGGCCGTCCGACGGCCGATAATTTGTTTTCCATTATATTGACCTTTATTCAACAACATTTGCAAGAAAATCGCATAGTCAAAAGCAGTGGAGGAAAGTCCTGCTCCCCCTGAGAAATAAGCTTTTTTAGCTAAAGGATAATTTGGATTTAGATTCCTGAAAGTTGGACCCCACGGAATAACTTGTTTTTGCTCGTTTTCAGTATAAACAGCTGCTAAACGATTCGCCTTTTCTGCTGGAAGATTAAAGTAAGTATCTTTCATGCCCATCGGCTCAAAAATATGCTTATTGAAATAGTTTTCTAAGGTTTCCCCAGAAATTACTTCTACTAAACAACCCAGCAAATCGGTATTTAAACCATAGGTAAATTTTTCACCTGGTTGATGTGCCAATGGCAATTTACCAAGGGCTTTCATTCGATCCAATAAGGTAACTTTAAACTCTCCTAAACCTGAAGGAATTTTTGCTTTTGCATAAATAGCTTTCATTTTAGCAGAGCCAATATCTGAATAATCAATCCCTGAAGTATGTGTCAACAAATCTCGAACAGTGACTTCCCTACTGGCGGGAATTGTAGTGAAAGTTGTATCTTTTTCATTATAGTCTTTCACTACCGTTGGATTCTTAAACTCAGGTATAAAATCGGAAACCTTTTGGTCCAAGTCTAATTTACCTTGTTCAAACAATTGCATGATGGCTAAACTTGTAATGGCCTTGGTTTGGCTCATGATACGGAATATCGCATTCGCCTCCATCGGTTTGTTTTGCTCAGCATCTGCTAAACCATAGCCTTTGTAATGGACCACTTGGTTATCTTTTACAACAATTACTACCGAGCCTATCAGCTTTTTTTGTTCCAAAAATGGTTTCACGACCTTTTCAATATGGTTTAAATGAGCATAATTGATCGTAGGATTATTGGTAACAATGGTTGGAGATAATGTTTGTCCGAACAAAGAAATAGACAGAACAAACATGAAAATTGTTTGAAGGAGTTTCATAGGAATAAGGTTTTACATTTTTCCAAAATTTAGGAAAAATATCAGGCAAAAAAAAATCCTCTGCTTTCACAGAGGATTTTGTACCTGGGGCGGGAATCGAACCCGCACGAGCGTTTCGGCTCACAGGATTTTAAGTCCTGCGTGTCTACCAGTTCCACCACCCAGGCAGCCCTGAAATTTAAAGGCACCGATGGGTGCCTTCAAATTGAGCGAAAGACGGGGTTCGAACCCGCGACCTCGACCTTGGCAAGGTAGCGCTCTACCAGCTGAGCTACTTTCGCTTAATGTGGGTACAAAATTATAATAGTTTTCTCTTTTATGCAACCCTTTTTTAAAAATTTCCTGAATTAATTCTCTACTTTTGTGTTTTCTTATGAGAAGTTCGTATGCTTAAACTTGATCAAACAGACCTAAAACTATTGGAAATTTTACAGCAAAATGCAAAAATTACCAATGCCCAGCTTTCAAAAGAAATTGGCTTATCACCGGCACCTACATTAGAGCGTGTAAAAAAATTGGAAAGCCTGGGAATCATTGAAAGTTACCATGCAAAAGTCAATAGAGATAAAGTCGGTTTAGGAGTAACAACCTTTGTAACCGTTACGCTTACTGGCCATAAAAAACAAGTGACAGAATCTTTTGTCAATCAAATCAATCAGATTCCAGAAGTAATCGAATGCCATCATGTAACAGGCGCTGGTGACTTTATGCTAAAAATCATCTCCAAAGACATTGCTTCCTATCAAAAACTGATGCTTGAAAAAATCAATGAAATCGAAGAAGTTTCTGCAACATCAACGATGGTGATTCTTTCAACTTTCAAAGAAAGTCCGGTTTTACCCCTTTAAAATTTTCACTTACAAGGTCTTCCCTTTTGTTTCTGGCAAATAGATTGTTCCTATGATAAAAGTGAGGGCAGCTAAAGAAATTGGATAAAAGATTCCTGAAAAATTAGAGTGCGTCATGGCTCCTAACCAGGTGGCTACAAATGGAGCACAGCCTCCAAATACCCCATTGGCGAAGTGATATGGAATTGATAATGAAGTATATCGTATACTTGTCGGAAATAATTCAACCAAAAATGCAGCAATTGGTCCATAGGCCAAGGCTGCAAAAGTAACTAAAATGCTACAAATAAAGGCTAATTGAACTTTCCCAAACATCGTGAGCGTAACCACATCATTTACCAAAGTACCCTCTTGGTCTACAATAACCGACATCCAATAAAACAAAGGATAATAAAAAATGGCTGCACATGCCATGCCAGTCATCATGATTTTCTTTCTGCCAATACGATCGGAAAGGGACCCAAAATAGACAAACAAAGGCGTCCCAATAATCAACGAAACGGCTATGACCAAATTGGTTGTTGTAAAATCCACTTTTAAGATTTTATTGATAAATATTTGAGCATAAAACTGCCCTGTATGCCATACAACTCCTTGGCCAACTATAGCACCAAACATGGCAATTAACATCAATCTCCTATTTGCCTTCGAGGCAAAGGCTTCTCTTAAAGGATTTTCAGATAATTTTCCTTCCTTCCGTAATTTGGCAAACAAAGGCGATTCATGCATGTTTCTACGAATAAAATAAGAGACAATTACCAGGATTCCCGACAAGGCAAAAGGAACTCTCCAGCCCCAATCTTTAAAGGCCTCCTCGCCCATGATCATTTGACAAGCCAAAATCACTAAAATCGAAACAAAAAATCCTAGCGTTGCTGTGGTCTGAATGTAGGATGTATATTTCCCTCTTTGGGCATCTGGTGAATATTCAGCAACATACGTTGCAGCACCGCCATATTCTCCCCCCAAGGCTAATCCTTGCATAATTCGAAGTAATAGAAGAATGGAAGGGGCCCAGATGCCAATTTGAGAATAACTCGGAATGAGCGCAATTGCAAAAGTGGCACCTCCCATGATCAAAAGGGTCAACAAAAAGGTATATTTACGACCAATTTGGTCTCCCAATTTACCAAAGATTATACCACCGAATGGTCGTGCTACAAATCCTGCACCGAAGGCCGCTAAGGTTGAAATAAATGCAGCAGTTGGATCATCCTTTGGGAAAAAAGACAATGAAATAATAGAAGATAAACTACCAAAAATGTAAAAGTCATACCACTCTATAACAGTTCCCACAGAGGAAGCAGTTATTACTTGCCACAATTTTTTTACCGGAATCTTGTTATTATCGAACTCTTCAGCAATTTCACTCATTGGGTAAATAGGATTAAATTTCGGGAATTTAGGAATTTTTTGTTAATTTAACATCTAAGTCCGAAAAACTAAAACCTATTATGAACAACAGAAGAGACTTTTTACAAAAATCTGGATTATTAGCGGCTGGCGCAGCCCTTCCAAGTGCAGCAACTCGTACAAAAATGAAATTTATCCACCATGTTTTATTTTGGGCCAAAAACCCAGGCAATCAGGCAGAAGTTAGTCAATTGAAAAATGCAATCATTGAATTAGGCAAATTGCCAATGATCGAAAACGTTCATGTGGGTTCTCCGGTAGTAACCGATTTTGATAAGTCTGTTACAGATGGTTCTTATAGTATTTCGGTTGTAATGGTGTTTGAAAGCGCGGAAAAAGAAAATGAATATTTGCATCATCCTTTGCACCTCAAATTCATCAATGAAAATAAACACCTTTGGGGAAAAGTAGTTGTTACGGATTCGGTGGAATAATTCCTCTTTTTCGAATCAAATAAAACATTCCTAATCCGGATATTATCAACAAGGTTAAACTTGCTATATTTTCTATTCCGATTTTATCCGGATTCTTTAATAACATCTCCCACGTGGCAGCCTGAGAACCAATCCACAAGGCCATCATGGACCTTGGTACCATCCCCAAGGTTCCGCCAATTAAGAAACTTTTAAGATTCACTTTTAAATAGGCCAACAATGTATTTGTAATGGCAAAAGGAAAAACGGGTGATAGTCGAACTAAAAGGACCCAATAAATCGAGTTGTGGAGGACATTACTTAGTACTCCGTCTATTTTTGCATTCTTTTTTAAATAATTGACCAATTGGTCACCATTCAATAATTTAGCTATTCCATAACCTAAAAGTGAGGCAAATAAATAAACGATGTAAATAGGAATTATTGCTTTTATTCCCCATAAATAGCCACAAAAAAGAGCAAAAAAAGTCGTTGGAAAAAATCCTAAGCCAAGAACAAAAATTGAAATCGACCAAAAAATGAGCAATTCATTCAGGTTGTAATTTCTGATATTTTCTAAGCCTCTAAAACCAAAATACCCAAGGGCGATACTCGAACTAAGCGGAATGATGCCCATCCAAAGCATGTACATTATCTCCCAAATACC
>JBEBDG010000174.1:0-5180 GCA_041157165.1 Bacteroidota bacterium | reverse complement strand
ACGAGGAGCGATTGATGGTGGAAATAGCTAGTTCAGCCGCAAGAAAAGTATTCAGCGCCAGCGAAAAACTAGATCGAATGAAAATGGCCGCCGGATTATTCTACATGATTCCTGGTCCAAAAATGATTTGGCAATTTGGTGAATTAGGTTTCGACATTTCCATCAATTCAAATGGTAGAACAGGAACAAAACCTACCTATTGGAACTATTTAGAAGATAAAGAACGAATCAAATTACTTGGTGTTTACCAACATTTCAACAATTTGCGATTAAATAAGTCCATTTTTCATACAACAGATTTTAAATTATCTACCGGCAGCGAGATTAAACAAATAAATTTAAACGAAGGAGCAACCCAGGCCATTTTAATCGCAAATACGAGTCCTGAAAATCAATCTACAATTTTCACTTTCCCTTCAAAAGGAAAATGGTATGATTATTTTAGTGGTCAATCCTTTGATGTAAGCACGAGTACCGTTCCGCTGAATTTAATAAGTGGTGAATTTCACCTTTTTGTAAATGAGGCATGGAATACCAAAAACTTGAATTTGGTTCCCTGGAATCTTCCAAACTTTCAAGTTTTGGGCACCAAAATTGAAAACCTAGGATCAATGAATGTGTTTCCAAATCCTGCGCAAAATAATATATCCGTTTCTTGGGAGGCCGGAGATTACCAGGAGGTTGATTTTAGTATTTTTGACCAGCAAGGTCGAATAATTTTATCTAAAAAGTTACATCAAATTCCTAATTCAACTAATGAATTGAGGTTCTCAAAAACAAATACCTTTTTAAATACAGGAATGTATTTTATTCGAGTTGGTAATTCAGTCCAAAAATTGGTGGTAGAATAAGTTATGAAAAAATTATTAGCCTTGTTCTTATTCGCTTATCAAATGGTGTATTCGCAAATGCCAACACCTTCATCAGGAAGCATCAAAAGAATAGAAAACTTTAAATCTAACTATGTTGCACCAAGAAACATAGACATTTGGTTGCCTGAAAATTACAATGTACATAAAAAATATGCTGTTTTGTATATGCAAGATGGCCAAGGCCTATTTGATGAAACCATAACCTGGAATCATCAAAGTTGGGATGTAGAAGATGCCATCACAGCGCTCATCAACGAAAACAAAATTAACGATGTTATTGTGGTTGGCATTTGGAATGGACAAAAATCAAGACATGCTGAATATTTCCCTCAAAAACCTTTTGAATCATTAACTGCAATTCAAAAAGATACTCTTACTGCCCAACTACAAAGAGCTTCTAGAACCAAAGATAATTTTCAACCTATTTCTGATAATTATTTAAAATTTTTGATAAATGAATTAAAGCCTTTTATCGATAAAAATTATTCCAGCTCAACCGACCAAGATCATACATTCATAGCGGGAAGTAGCATGGGTGCTTTGATTTCAATGTATGCGATTTGCGAGTATCCAACTGTTTTTGGTGGTGCGGCCTGCCTCAGTACACATTGGCCAGGTAGTTTTGCAGTGGAAAACAACCCCATTCCAGAAGCTATTTTTAACTACATGAAAGCCCATTTACCAGATCCCAAAAATCATAAATTTTATTTCGATTACGGAGATCAAACCTTAGATGCTTTATATCCTCCCTTGCAACAAAAGGTAGATTTACTAATGAGCGAAAAACATTATACTTCTAAAAATTGGATAACACGTTTTTTCCCAGGAGAAAACCATAGTGAAACATCTTGGAAAAAAAGATTACCCATACCATTGTTGTTTTTACTTGGGAAAAAGTAGTAAGTCCCAAATTATTATTTACAAATAGTAATCAATTCTTTATCACTCAAGGCTCTATCAAAAACAGCCAAGCCTCCAATTTGTCCTTTAAAAAAATTGCCCATACCCTCTTTTAAAAGTACAGCCCCTACCGTAAAATCCGAACCATTGTTTCCCATACCGTCAGGAAAGTAATAAGGATTTTTAGATTGAGTCAAGCCATCTGGCAATCCTGGAAACCCTTTTGTATGATCAATTAATTCTGGATCCCGTGATTCGAAAACTCCATTTAAATAGGATTTAATGTAAATGCCATCGTATGAAAATGCAACACATACCCATTGGTTTGGCAGTACCTCTTGTTTGCTTGCGGCATAATCGATGGAGTAGGGGAAAGGCGGACTTGGCTTTCCGGTTTGAGAAATATGACCACATACCTGGTTTTTACCATTATAATAGGGGAGTGAAACAAAAAGCCCATATTGACGCTTCCCTCCATCTTTGTATTCATTCCACATACCTCCAACAAAACCCGTTTGCTCTCCTGTCCATTTCACCCAAGCAATTATCGTAACTCCTTGTTTTTTCCCATAAATATTTAACTTGCCTACCTCTGAATTGGGTATAGACAAAAAGGCTTGATTTCCAAATTGAGTAGAATAACCCGACAAGGGCCCTTCAGATATACGAGGCAATGTGCCGTTTTGTTCTTTCAATGAAAAGTGCCCCTGCCCAATAGCTTCCCTTGCCTGGCCTTCAGCCTCTTTAAAATCCCATAGCGCTACAAGATTTTTAATTGCTAAAATTTCTTTTCTTACATCTTTCTTCTTCCCATGATCAAAATGCTGTGCATCCGCAATTGTTGAAAACACTAAAATGAGACAAACATATCTTATCATAAAAGACTTATTTATTAGGAAAGAAAAGAAACCGCTAAGCTTCGTAAGGCAATTTATAAAAAAGGGGTTCTTTTATTTTGCTTCGAAATTATTAAACACTCCAAAGCCCTTATTTAAGGGCTTTGGTAGGATTTAATGCACTTTGGATACGATCGATACAATCCGCCAAATGATACACCGTTTCTTTCTCTGTATATTTTCCTTTAGCAGCTTGTAATGTTGCTAACAAGGCATTTAATTCCCCACGAGCAATCGATCGAACGTCTGAATGTGCCACATTATAAAACTCCCTATTCATTGGTGAAGGAGTCATCTGTTCGGTCAACAAATAAGTCATTCGACCTATGTAGGCCTTTTGTAGGTTTCTTCGAAAACCATCCAATTTAGCGCCTGTTATTAATTCTGACCACAAACCGTTTCTCAAATCCTGACATAAGTCAACCGCCTTGTAAGAATTATTTGCACTCAAACCACTATTATCTAATCGGGCAAACGTTTCGAAGCTTAATAAACGATTTAATGGATTGGACTGCAAACTTCTTATTCTATCCATATAACCCATCATATGATGAGTAACTACCTCACGATTGATCAACCAATCGACATTGGCAAAGGCATTGTCTAATAACCATTTAACTGCTAATTGCTGCTTGGCCTTTGGAACCACAACATAGGTCGGGATTTGTTGGTTTGGTTTCGCATATTGCTCATAAAATCCACCTACACTCGTGGTAACATGCCCTACATAACGCGACCATGAACTTAATAACTCGTCATTCAATTCAACTAGGTCCTCGTAATCATTTGTCTTTTTGCTCGTCCAATCCGCCAAGTTTTTAGCTACATATTTTAAGTTTTTCATGGCATAAGTACTTGCTCGTACTGGATCGTTCCCAATATCCTCTGTTTGAGAACTTGGGTCAAAGGTTGTGCCCTGATTGCCAAAGCGAAAACGAGGGTCCCCGGCTTTTTCCTCGATCCATTTATTTAAAGTAGGAACTTCTGCCTCTGGAGTGGCCGCATCAGGCAAAACCCTGTAGCCCCAATTCACCGCATAATCATCATATGGTCCCATTTTGCGAATGTATCGAACTCCCTTGTCTTCTGGTTGAGCAATGTAATTAAAGCGTGCATAATCCATAATACTTGCTGAAATTCCCTCTTTTTGGGTAAAATCGGATTTACGATAGTTTTCAACTTCATAGGAACTGCTTGCCCCCATGTTATGCGGGAACCCCAAAGCGTGACCTACTTCATGTGAGATTACCATTTCCATCATTTCACCGATATCCTCTTCACTCGTTTCTAAGGTTCTTGCCTTCGGATTGGAAGCACCTGTTTCAATCAAAAAACGATTTCGATAAGACCGCAAGTGATTGTGATACCAAATGATATCACTTTCAATAATCTCTCCAGAACGTGGGTCACTTACACTTGGACCCATTGCATTACGCGTGGTACTTGCCACATATCGGATCACCGAATAACGAATGTCTTCAGGCGAAAAATCCGGATCCTCTTCTTTTGTTGGTGGATCTTTACAAATAATGGCGTTTTTGAAACCAGCCATTTCAAATGCTTTTTGCCAATTTTCAACACCCTTTTTCATGTGTTTTCGAAGTTTCATTGGGGTAGCTGGGTCTAGATAATATACAATGGGCTTTATCGGTTCCACTAACTCCCCTCTTTTATAGGCCTCAGGATCTTTAGGCTCCAAACGCCATCTTTGAATATATGTTTTTTGATCTGATTTCAATTCCTCACTGCCATAATCAAATTGTTTCTGCGTGAAATAACCAACCCTTTGATCAAAAATTCGAGGCTTCATTGGTTTCTCTGGCAATAAAATCATCGATTGATTCATTTGCATGCTAATGGTTTCCGTGTAGGGAGTGGCAGATGGTTTAGACGCGTTATAGGTGAAATCCTGAAGCACTTCAATATTCAACGGAAAAGACTTCACGGATCGTATAAAACTGCGACTTGCATCCAAATTTTTTACCTTATGCGCTTCTCGTAATCCAGCATCTAATCCACTCATCGCAGGAATATCACTGGTATAAAATTTTGTTACATCAATCACAACCGAAGAAGAATCTTTGCTATAGGTTTCAATATCAAATGCATACAATGTAGGTTCATAATGATTGGCCTTGACAGACAAGCTTATAGGCAATGAATCAGGCGCAACAGCGGTATATGACTTTATTTTAATTAAAATTTTCTCTTTGAATTTTTCCCAAACAATTAATTGCTCATGACTTGAGGTACCAGCATTCACATAGCCTCCTCCAAGGCCGGCTGGTATTTTGGCAATTTGACTTACTAAGAGCATGTCTTTCCCCAAATGTTTTTTAGGGATTTCAAAATAGTATTTTTCTCCAACCTGATGAGTCGTAAATAATCCTTTCGAAGATTTCGCCTCTTTTGTAATCACCTGTGCATAGGATTTTATTTTTGAAGCTGGCTTTTTAGCCGATAGTGTATCTACTACACCCGATTGGCCCTTAACTGACTGCGAAGCCAAAGA
>JBEBDG010000173.1:0-5305 GCA_041157165.1 Bacteroidota bacterium | reverse complement strand
AACAGACTCCTTTTATCATTCGTTTTGCTTCTCTTTTTTATTTACAAGCTTGATGAAGGTATCCGCCGAGGGTGCATCTGTTTTCAAATTAGCATATCATTATCCTTTTTATGGAAGAAAAATCGAATCGTAGACCTAGAAAAGTAAGGGAAGAAGAAAATCAAGTTTCTCAGGAGAGACCCAAAAGACAGCGAATTAAGCGTGGTGATGCAGATGCATCCAATGAATTGCCCTTGATACCTGCGCCGCAAGAAGAGTCAAGAAAAAAGCATGCCCCTTCAAGGCATGTAGCAATACAGGAGGTTTCTGATGATTCAGGTGATTCAATGGACTTTGAGCCGATTTTACCTCCAGATGAATTTTTAGTGGATACCTCATTTGTGACAACGGATGAAGTATTAATTGATGAGTCTAAGCTTCCCAAAGAAGAACCAGCGGTTCCAATTACACCTAATCAATTCAAAAAAAATTATAATGCCATCATCAAAGAACTAGATGGATTGATTGAAAATGAAGGAGTTTTGGAAATTATGCAAGAGGGCGGCTATGGTTTCATGCGTTCTTCAGACTATAATTATTTAGCCTCTCCAGATGATATTTATGTGTCTCCCGCTCAAATTAAAATGTTTGGTTTGAAAACGGGTGATACGATTAAAGGAAGTATTCGTCCACCAAAAGAAGGTGAAAAGTATTTTGCATTACTGAAAATTGAAACAGTAAATGGAAAGACAACGGATGAAATACGTGATCGTATTAATTTCGAGTATTTAACACCTTTGTTTCCAGAGGAGAAATTGAATTTATCGACCACTCCTGAAAATTATTCAACTCGAATTTTAGATTTATTTGCTCCAATTGGTAAAGGGCAAAGGGGAATGATCGTTGCCCAACCTAAAACTGGTAAGACTGTTTTATTAAAAGATATTGCGAATGCAATTTCAAAAAATCATCCTGAAGTTTATTTGATAATTTTATTGATAGATGAACGTCCGGAGGAGGTTACAGATATGCAGCGTAGTGTTCGTGCTGAAGTTATTTCAAGTACATTTGATGAGCAGGCAGAGCGTCATGTGAAAGTTTCGAGTATCGTGTTAGAAAAAGCCAAAAGAATGGTGGAATGTGGACATGATGTGGTAATCCTTTTGGATTCAATTACCCGTTTGGCCCGTGCCTATAACACGGTTGTTCCTTCCTCAGGAAAAATTTTATCAGGTGGTGTGGATGCAAATGCCTTGCATAAACCAAAGCGTTTCTTTGGGGCAGCTCGTAATGTGGAAAATGGAGGTTCATTGACTATAATTGCCACAGCCCTAATTGAAACAGGCTCTAAAATGGATGAGGTTATCTTTGAAGAATTCAAAGGAACTGGTAATATGGAGTTGCAATTGGATCGTAAATTATCAAATCGTCGAGTTTATCCGGCAATAGATGTAACCGCATCTGGTACGCGAAGAGAAGATTTATTGATGGATCCAGGTGTATTGCAACGTGTATGGATTTTACGTAAACACATGTCCGACATGAACTCGGTTGAGGCCATGGAGTTTTTACAACAACAAATGAAAGGAACTCGAAACAATGAAGAGTTTTTGGTTTCTATGAATAGGTAGGTTGTAATTTACAATCCATACTTAATCATTTGTATTGCTTCTTCCATTTCTTTTTCCGTGATTACTAAGGGAGGAGCCAGTCGAATTTTATTTCCATGAGTGGGCTTTGCCAAAAGCCCATTTTTCATAAACTCCAGACAAGTATTCCAAGCAAATTCGCTTTCTTCATCGGCATCTACTTCAATTGCACACAAAAGGCCTTTTCCCCTGACTGAGCGAATCATTGGAAATTGATTTTTTATTTCATTCAAGGAATTTAGTAATTGAAGCCCTCTTATTTGGGCCTTTTCGGCTAATTGTTCATTTTCTAACACGTCTATTGCTGCTATGGTTACTGCTGCAGCTAACGGATTTCCACCATAAGTAGATCCATGTTCTCCGGGTTTGATGGTTAACATGATTTCATTATTAGCCAAAACTGCCGAAACGGGCATGAATCCACCAGATAATGCTTTACCCAATAGGAGAATATCAGGTTGTACCCCTTCGTGGTCACAGGCCAATCGTTTCCCGGTTCTTCCTAGTCCCGTTTGAATTTCATCTGCTATAAAAAGTACCTGATTTTTTTTACATAATTGATAAGCTTTTGCTAAATAACCTTCATCGGGAATCAAAACACCTGCTTCACCTTGGATAGGTTCAATCATGAAACCAGCAACCATAGGATCTTGCAAGGCCATTTCCAATGCTTCCAAATTATTATAAGGAATTTTGATAAAGCCTGGTAAAAATGGACCAAATCGATCGAAACTACTCGGATCGGTAGAAGAAGAAATGGCCGCAATCGTTCTGCCCCAAAAATTCCCTTCAGCAACAATAATTTTTGCCTGGTTAATAGCAATTCCTTTTACATCATAGGCCCACCTTCGACACAGTTTGATGGCAGATTCACCTGCTTCCACGCCCGTATTCATCATTAAAACTTTATCATAGCCAAATAAATGGGCCATTTTTTCCTCTGCTAAACCCAATTGGTTGTTATAAAACGCTCTTGAGGTGAGCGTCAAATTTTGAGCCTGACTATGAAAAGCCTCTAAAATGTAAGGATGACAGTGTCCTTGGTTTACAGCAGAGTAGGCGGAAAGGAAATCGTAATAAACTTTCCCCTGTATATCCCAAACTTTGGATGCCTTACCCTTCGCCAGCACAACTGGCAGAGGGTGGTAGTTATGGGCACCATAGCGATCTTCTAAATCAATATATTTCATAAATAAAAAAAGAGAAGTGAATTTACCACTTCTCTTTTTATTTATGGAGTAATCTCAATTATTTTACTTCAAAAGAACCTGTACCTACTTTGAATCCTTCTGAATATAAATCAACTGTATATTTTCCTGGGCGATAAACGATACCACCTCGGTTATATACGATGGAAACTTCTTGATTATCGTTGGAATAAATAACATTTTGCTTAGCCGTATAAACCATTTCTTTACCGTCTTGTACAAATTTACCTGAACCAGCAGCTTCATCCGAAAGAACAGCTCCCTCTCCATCTAACACACGAACATAAATGGTTTTATTTTCTAATTTGGTTATTGGATTAGTAGCTAAATTGAATGTAATCTTCAATTTTTCTAATCTTTTGCCACTGAAACGAGCTTTTTCAGCTTCTTTTCCATTTGATTTGATAGAAAATACACGGATTCCTTGTGCTTTCAAGGCTGCAGCGATACTTACTTTTCTTGCTAATTCTTTGTTTCTAGTAGTATAATCTGCTAAGGTATCCGATAATGTTTTGTTTTGATTTTTTAAACCCGAATTCTCTGTATTTAAATTCTCATTCTGTGTAGACAATACCTTGTTGTTTTCTGTTAATATACCATTTGCTTTTTTCAATTCGGTAATTTCAATGTCTTTTTGGGCTAAAACAGAATTGTATTCTTTAATTTTTGCTTCATACGATGCAACAGTGGCATGGTTCGAATTCTTCAAAGAAGCTTTATCTTGTTCCAATTGAACTTTTAAAGCCTCCAGGTCTGCTACTTGTCCTCCCAAAGCCTTAATTTCGGCTATTTTAGCATCTAATTGAGTCGAGATAGAATCCAATTGAGTTCTTGTATTCGCTAATTCAGTAGCTTTTTCTTCGATGGTAGTTTCTTGGTCCTTGTTCAACTGATAGGACCTAAAGTAAAGTACTCCTAAAACGGCAGTTAGAACCGCCAACACGATTAAGGCAACTTTTGATGAGTTGCTGTTAGAATTTTCCATTTGGAATAAATTGATTTTAAAGGGTTTAATAAATTTCTTGACCGCAAAGTTAATCAATTTTCAATTAAAAGAACTTAATTGATTAAATTGCAAGAATTTTAATAGATATATGCCCTTGTACGATTTTGTAGTCATTGGATCGGGAATTGCCGGTTTATCCTATACGGTTAAAGTGGCGGAGCATTTCAGGGAGAAAAAAATACCTGTTAAAATTGCTCTGGTAACCAAAACGGTAGCAGAGGAAACGAACACTAAATATGCCCAAGGAGGCATTGCTGCAGTTTGGGACTCGGAGGACTCATACGAGAAGCATATCCAAGATACCATGGTCGCAGGCGACTTTATGAGCGACCCAAAGGTGGTTGAAATAGTTGTCAAGGAAGCACCTGAGCGTTTAAAAGAATTGATTTCTTACGGAACACAATTTGATAAAAAGCAAGATGGAAGTTTTGATTTAGTAAAAGAAGGCGGACACTCTGATAAACGAATTCTACATTACAAAGACTCTACAGGCAATGAAATCGAGCGTGCTTTATTGGAAAAAGTAAAGTCGTTTCCGGAAATTGATTTTTTTACTCATTACTTCGCAATTGATCTAATTACCCAGCATCATTTAGGTGAAAAAGTAACTAAAGATACACCTGGTAAAAAGTGTTTTGGAGTTTATGTATTGAATAAAAAAACACAAAAAGTAGAGACCTTTTTAGCGAAGACTACCTTATTAGCAACCGGTGGAATTGGTCAGGTTTATCAATCTACAACCAATCCACGAATTGCAACAGGCGACGGAATTGCTATGGCTTATCGTGCAAAAGCATTTGTGCAAGGAATGGAGTTCATTCAATTTCACCCTACTTCCTTATATCAGCCGGGTAAAAAGCCTTCATTTCTGATTTCTGAAGCCGTTAGGGGTCATGGGGGAGTGTTAAAAAATGCAGATGGTACCACTTTCATGGAAAAGTATGATGAAAGATTATCCCTTGCACCACGAGATATTGTTGCGAGGGCAATTGATTCAGAAATGAAAAAAAATGGTACGGATTGTGTCTATTTGGATATTCGACATATTCCAAAACAGGAAATTTTAAGTCATTTTCCAATGATTTTCAATTATTGTTTAAAAGAATTAGGACTTGATATCTCAAAAGAAATGATTCCAGTAGTGCCAGCCCAACATTATCTATGTGGAGGCATTATTGTTAATGAGCATGCCCAAACAAATATAGAGAACTTATATGCCATGGGTGAGTGTTCTTATACAGGGTTACACGGTGCTAATCGTTTGGCATCAAATTCTTTGTTGGAAGCTATCGTATATGCACACAGAGCCTTTTTAAAATCAGTGGAAGAATTTGGCAAAAACAGTATACCTGCAGGCATACCGGATTGGAATGATGAAGGTACCACTCATCCGGAAGAATTGGTTTTGGTTACTGAAATGGCAAAGGAATTAGAATCCATCATGAGTAATTATGTTGGAATTG
>JBEBDG010000172.1:0-5329 GCA_041157165.1 Bacteroidota bacterium | reverse complement strand
AATAATGCGCTAGAGCCGCATTTTGATGCATTAACCATGGAGATTCACCATGATCGTCACCACAATGCTTACGTTACCAATTTAAATGCTGCAGTAGCAGGGACAGAATTGGAAGGCAAAAGTCTAGAAGAATTGTTTGCTGGTATTAGTAAGTTGAGTCCTGCTGTTCGAAACAATGGAGGGGGTCACTACAACCACGATTTATTTTGGAATATTCTTTCACCAAATGGTGGGGGTGCTCCAGTGGGTACTTTGGCAAAGGCGATTGATGCAAAGTTTGGTAGCTTTGAGGCATTCAAAGATGAATTCAAAAAAGCAGGTATTGGTCGTTTTGGATCAGGATGGGCATGGTTAGTTGCTCAAAAAGATGGATCCATTTCAATTTCTTCAACGCCAAATCAAGACAACCCATTGATGGATGTTGCTGATGTCAAAGGATTTCCAGTAATTGGTTTAGATGTTTGGGAACATGCTTATTATTTGAAGTTCCAGAACAAGCGTCCGGATTACATTGATTCTTTTTGGAATGTAATTGATTGGGCCGCTGCAGAGAAGCGTTATTTAGCAGCTCAGGCATAAAAAATCAATATTTTTGATAGAAATATCAAAATAGGATTTGCAAAAACGTAGCTTTTGCTTATTTTTGCAATCCAAAATGGTGGTTGTAGCTCAGCTGGTTAGAGTATCGGTTTGTGGTTCCGAGGGTCGTGGGTTCGAACCCCATCATCCACCCAAAAGCTCAGATGAAAATCTGGGCTTTTTTTGTGTAGGTAAACCAAAAATAAATAAGGCCGCTCGAAAATCGGGCGGCCTTGATTTTATTACACTTCATCAACAAACTAAATTTCTTTCACAATATAAAAATTTTTAAAGAAAACGTATAAATTTTTAAATTTAATTTCCTTTAAATTTTTTTAACAATTCGGAGGAGGCTTTGTAAAAAACAAAGCGTTTATCACTTATAGAGCTTGCTCTTTCAATGCCTTCTGAAATTCCATAGGTAAATTGGAGGTATTGATTTACTTGTGAAATAAATCGAGAACGATATTGTCTTTGGGTGTCAAGAGGTTTTTCTTTGACTTGTATAATATCGTTTAAGTCATTGGTTGAGCATAAATGCTCTTCATTTTGAAGGATGAAAGAGATAAAATCTTCGTAGAATTCTGGACAAACCCCATCGTTTCCATTTTTAAACTGCTTTATTTTTTTCTTAAAACGAATAAGGTAAAAACATAAAACGAGGCAAAGAAGTGCAAAAATGCTGATTAGGAATATTGGGTAATTTAATTCTTGCCACCAAGGTATTGGCGTATAAAAGGATCCAAGTTCTTCTGAATTTTTAACCAAATCTTTGATAGAGATTGAGTCCAATTGAACACCGGAGTTGGTTAGATCATTTCTTTTAATTCGGTAAATGTAATTTCCTTTGGTATGTAGATCTAAGGCTCCTTGAAAAATCAGTTTATTTACACCCTTGAGCGCATAAACTTTGTTTTTGATGGGATCAATAAAATAATCTTCTAATTCATTGGAGAAAAAGAAAGGTTCTATCCAAATCATTTCTAGGCGGTCATGATCCCAAAATCCTTTGGGAAGCTTGTTTAAAGTTCCCAATTTGTTCCATTTTTTAGAATCTAAATCAAGCGAATAGATATAGGTAGTGTTTTTTTCTTGGTCTTCGTATAGATCAGGTAATTCAGCAGTATAAAGCGTATGCTTATCTTTGATGTAACCGCCAATTCGTGTAGAGTATCGCGCAGGTCCGTTTTTGCCAATAAAATATAATTCCCATTCATTTTTCTGTTTGTCATAGTAGGTAGCAATATTATGGGAGTGCCAAAAGCCCATGCCTCCAAAACTGAAAAGGGTGTCATTTTTATAAAATTGGATAGCTGAAAAATTATGGCCTCTGAAATAGGTGCGGTCTAATCTTTTCAGTTTATTTTGGTTTAGGTCAAATTCATAAACTTGACCGGTACCAACTACTGTAAGCCAATAGATAGTTGCTGAAATTGGAAAGGCATTAGAAAAGAAAAGGGTTGGTATTTCGTTTCGATTGACCCGTTCTACTTGAAGTGGGGTAATTAAGGTGTCTCCACGGGTAATTCTAAATTGCTTGACGAGGTTATTGCTGATATCCAGCTGGTAAACAATTTTACGTTCTTTATCTAAAAATTCAAAATTGCTCAAGTTTCTGGAAATTTGAGCATCATTTTTCTGATAAAGGAATATCAAAAAAATGAAAAGATAGAAATTGAATAATTTAAAACGGATTGTCACTATAAATTTAATAAACCTAAATATACAATAGTCTTTGATTGAAAAATCAAATCATCCATTTTTTGTCATTAAAATTGTTTGTACAATATGGCAAATGTGCTATGTTATAATTGCGTTATTTTCTTTAATCACACATTTTAAAATGTAATTGCACATAATAACACGCAATTTTGTCTTAATAAAGTTTGGAAACTCTTGGAGTAATTTTGGCATTCTATTAGATTTGTTTTCAACATATATCTATTCTCTCATGTATAAGTCCTCTAAAAATCTGTCATCAGTCATTAAGTCGAAGTCTACACAGGAGCGTGTGATGCAAATGCTTTTGTTTTTAATGGAACAAAAGACCTTGGTGGGTCGACCCACCTTGGAGCGTATTTTGAATGTAAATACACGAACGATATTCAGATACTTTAATATTATTGAGGAGGAATGGAACATTCCATTAATCAAAGACGGTGGGCGATACGGTGTTCGACGGGTGACTAGTTCCAACAATATTACATTTTCATCATCGGAGCTTCAGGGTATGTATTTATCGATTCTCGATATGCCCGAGGGTGAAATCAAGCAGAGTTTACGTGAAAAGTTGCTGCAAATGTATGGGGAGCGCAAGCAAGCAGAGAAGTTGATGGATCATTTGATTTTAGATCGAATCGAGTGGTTTGAGCACCATGTTAACAAGACGAAGGTTAAGTTTCAATTGAGGTTAAAGGATTATATGTCGATCAATGGCGATACCGTTCGACATCGAATTGTTTCACCTGTATATTTCAATTCGATTAATTTGGAGTTATATGCATATGACATGGAGACGGTATCTGAAGAGTTGAAAGTGTTTAAGTTGGAACGGATGTCGGGCCAAGAAAAGCTAAAAGATAGGGTACCGAAGTCGATGGATCGCGAGCACGATTTTACACGGGATTCTTTTGGGTATTTGGTAAAGGGTCAGCAACTGATGCATGTGACTATGCAGATGGATTTATTGGCCTTTAAATTGTTTGAATTACAATTCCCATCTCTTATGTCGAAGGTGGAGGTATATACGCATCATAACAAGATTAAGTACATCGTAAAACTTGAGATGACTCGCCCAGATCCAATTGTGGGCTTCTGTATGAGTTTGCTGAATCACATTGAGTTTGAAAATTCAGATGAATTTCTAGAAGCCATGCGTGAATTTTATACCAAGCATATTTCAGTAAATTTGGGGAAAATTGGTATGTAAGAAGGATAATTTTAAATTTATGATTAAATTCATAGATATAGAATTTTCATATGCAAGAAATTGTTTGTCCTAATTGTCTAAAGGTTTTTAAAATTGATGAATCCGGATTTGCTGATATTGTTAAGCAGATAAGGGATCACCAATTTGAAGAAGAGATTCAACAACGTTTACAAATAGCTGAACGTGAGAAAGAGTCGGCATTGCAACTTGTAGAATCTAATTTGCGGATCAAATTTCAAGAATATTTATCAAAAAAGGAGCAAGAAATTGTTCAGCTAAAAGCACAAGCAGCCACCGATTTAACTCAAAAATTGGCAGATAAAGATCGTGAAATTTCGGAAATGAAAAATACGATTCAGCAAGCTGAAACAGAAAAGGCATTGGCAATTAGTAATGCATTGGAAGCATTAAAGGAAGAACGTAATCAATTGAAAATTGACTTAGCCAAGAAAGATTCAGAAGCTCAGTCTGCAATGGTTTCTTTGAGAGATAAATTTACTTCTGATTTGAAATTGAAAGATGAGATCATCAAAATGAAGGAAGAAGAGGTTCAATTGCATAAGGATATGAAGTTGAAATTATCCACCAAAATGTTGGGTGAGACCTTGGAGATTCATTGTAAAACGCAGTTCGATTTGGTGCACAATATGGCCTTTCCAAGAGCAACGTTTGAAAAAGATAATGATGCAAAGTCTGGTACTAAAGGTGATTTTATCTATCGTGAAGTGGATGAAAATGGAGTGGAACTTCTTTCCATCATGTTTGAGATGAAAAATGAGGGTGATGAAACGGTAACAAAGAAGAAAAATGAGGACTTCTTGGAGAAGCTCGATAAAGACCGTCGTGAAAAGAATTGTGAGTATGCCATTTTGGTTTCCTTGTTGGAGAGAGATAATGAATATTACGAATCGGGTATTGTAGATATGTCTCATCGCTACAAGAATATGTTTGTGATTCGACCACAATTTTTCATTCAGATGATCTCCATTTTGCGAAAGAGTGGAATGTCTGCTTTGAAGTATAAGTCAGAGTTGGAGAATATCAAGAGTCAAAATATTGACATTACTAATTTTGAAGCTAAGATTCAAGAGTTCAAAGACGGAGTTTCTTACAATTATACCTTGGCTCAGAAAAAATTCTTTGAAGCCATCGATCATATTGATAAATCAATTAAAGAACTTCAAAAAACGCGTGAAGCTTTAATCAGTTCTGAAAACAATCTTCGATTGGCAAATGATAAGACGGAAAATTTGACCATTAAAAAATTAACTCACAATAATCCCACGATGAAAGCGAAGTTTAAGGAAGCTGGGGATGATTGATATAATTATATAATATTGAAAAACCATCTTTATAAGCAATCATAATCAGTGGTTCAAGCGTTTTTTTTAATTTGATTCGATCAAAATATCCTTTTGGAAGATTGTTGCATAATCTCCAAATATTTATTTAAATCAGGTCATTTGACAAAAATGAAAAGGATTTGTGACAAAATTCACACTTCGACAAGCTCTGGGCCCTAACGCTCAACTATCAACTTTCAACTCTCAATTTCCCCTACTTCTTAAACAAACTCTCTACAAACGTTTTCTTATTAAACAGCTGTAAGTCGCTGACTTTTTCCCCAACGCCAATGTATTTGACAGGAATTTTGAATTGATCTGAAATACCAATCACAACCCCACCTTTGGCTGTGCCATCTAATTTAGTAATAGCCAAGGCAGTGACTTCGGTGGCTTTGGTAAATTCTTGAGCTTGAATGAAAGCATTTTGTCCTGTTGAACCGTCCAATACAAGTAATACTTCGTGTGGAGCTTCTGG
>JBEBDG010000171.1:0-5354 GCA_041157165.1 Bacteroidota bacterium | reverse complement strand
TGTTGGCCATTTTATTGTTTACCCAAAAGCCCTCCGATAATTTAGCCCTTGCTACAAATCCCTTGATTGAATTGGGCAAGTACGATAAAATGAAACTCTTGTGGACCTATTTAAGTCCTCCTTTCAACAGAGGTTTTTTCTTGATTCAACTTGCAAGCTTTATTTTTCTACTTGTTATTTCTTTTAATTTCATCAAAAAAGTTTTCAAAGAAAAATTGAACTTCAACGGTGAAATGTACAATGAGCTTTCTATCGGATTGCTTTTTTGGTGTGCGGGTTGCTTACTAAGTAGCTTTTTCCTTCGCTTAATCATGGAAAATAGGTATTTCCTGTATTCTTCATTGATTTTCTATATTTTATTGATTTTTTTCATTCGATCCTTTACAAATGGTTCAAAAAGATTGACAACCATATTAATCATTGTTTCTTTAGTACATTTTGTATTCAATTTATACGATGCTATCGTACCATTAAAAAATCTTTACATGGAAAGAAGATTTAATTATTTAAATTATAAATCCAATTCCATGGCTAATTTTTTCCCCGCAGATGAAATTAGAAAACGCGCAGAGGACATACAACAAGGCAAAATTGATTTATTGAAAGAACAAATTTTTGAAATTCCAAGTGGCATCACCGGTGGTAAAACAAGTCATTTAAAGATTTTCAATGAGTTCATTCCCATTTCATTGCAATTGATCCATTTTGATGAAAAAAATGATCTGAATTTAGGCATTCAAAATTTAGAACTAAAAAAATCATTTTCTTTGAAAAATACCCCTACTAAAAGCCTTCGAAGTTTACTAAAAATAAATGTCAAAGGAAAATCAATTTTGGATGTCTATTATTTAAAACTTAAATTCAATCATTCAAATTATTATTTTCAACTAATTGAAGACACCCATCATTTCCATTCTGCAGAAATTTATTCCAATCAACTTCCTTACGGTAAATTTGAGCTTTCATTTATAAAAGGAACCTTGGCTAAAAATCCTTCCCATACCTTATGAAATACCTTCAACTCCTTCGAGTAAGTCATTGGATCAAAAATTTATTTTTCTTCCTACCCGTTTTTTTTGCTGGTGATTTCTTCAAATTGATTCCGATTGAATTGTTTTTAGGTTTTTTCTATTTTTCCTTAACGGCAAGCAGTATCTATGTGATCAACGATTTTCGAGACCGCAAAAAAGATGCACTGCATCCAGTTAAGAAATTTAGACCCCTTGCCTCTAATAGCATTTCGCCTATATTGGCACTTTCCTTGGCGGCATTTCTACTGATAATTGGCATTGGAGGAAGCTTGCTTTTAAACAAAGTCTTTTTCATTTATCTCATTTCCTATTTTATTTTAAACCTGGCTTATTCGTTGGGCGTAAAAAATATTCCAATTGTAGATGTTTTATGCATTGCCATTGGATTTGTCATTAGGATACATGCAGGGGCTATTTTAGCCGATGTTCCTCTTTCTAATTGGTTGGTTTTGATGGTCTTTTTATTGGCCTTGTTCATGGCACTTGGTAAAAGAAGAGACGACGTTATCTTACAATTGGAGTCGGGCCTTGAGGTAAGAAAAGCCATTGATGGCTATAATAAAGAGTTTCTGAATGTGGGCATTACCATTGTTAGCTCTGTTATTTTGGTCTGCTACCTAATGTATTGCATGAGCCCGGAAGTGGTAGCCCGACTGAAAACAACACACTTGTTTTACACAAGTATATTTGTCTTAATGGGAATTTTGCGCTACTTACAAATTATTTTTGTCAAAAATGATTCTGGTTCACCAACCAAAATTCTATACAAAGATTTATTTTTGCAAATCACTTTACTACTTTGGATCTTAAGTTTTTATTTCTTGATCTACAGAAAAGATTTTATGTTTTAATATGAAAAAAAGTATCAGTAATTGGGGAAATTACCCAGTGATACAAGCAAATGAATATTCATTTTCAGTTTTAAATGAACTGAAAAAGAATTTGCAAAATGCTGAGGTGGGAATTGCCAGAGGGATGGGCCGTTGCTATGGAGATGCCTCTTTAGCAGATTCTGTTTTTTCGACACTCAAATTAAATCATATCTTGGGTTTCAACCCAAGTACAGGTATCATTGAAGTAGAATCAGGCATTACCTTGGATTCTATTTTAGATTTCATTGTGCCGCAAGCTTGGTTTTTACCGGTTACCCCGGGTACCAAATACATCACGGTTGGTGGGGCGGTGGCTTCGGATGTACACGGTAAAAATCACCACGCCGAGGGCTGCTTTCGTCATCATGTACTTGAAATGGACGTCATGGTAGAAGACGGAACACTTCTAACTTGTTCTCCCACTTTACATGCTGATTTATTTGATGCAACATGCGGAGGCATGGGCCTGACTGGTGTCATCACCAGAGTAAAATTTCAATTGAAAAAAATTGAAACAGCTTACATCAAACAAAAAATGATCAAGGCAAAAAACCTGAATGAAATCATTGAATTATTAGATACCTATAGTACCTACACGTATTCCGTTGCATGGATTGATTGCCTAAAATCGGGAGATGGCTTCGGAAGAAGTATTTTAATGCTTGGGGAGCATGCAAAAGTAGAAGACTTACCCGAAAGACTACAAAAATCGCCTTTGCAATTGCCTAAAAAGAAATTAATCAATCTACCCTTCTTTTTGCCTTCCTTCCTTTTAAATCGCCTAAGCGTTTCGATTTTTAATTTTCTCTACTACCATAAGATGTTAAAAAGAGAAATAAACAATGTAGTAGCCTACGAACCCTTTTTTTATCCATTAGATGCCATACAGAATTGGAATAGAGGCTATGGTAAGAAAGGATTTGTACAATATCAGTTTGTGTTGCCATTGGAATCAAGAGAAGGATTGGTAAAAATCTTGAAAAAAATTGCCAGCAATGGTCATGCCTCCTTTTTAGCTGTATTAAAAATATTTGGCGATGATGAAAGTCTCATTTCCTTCCCAATGAAAGGATATACCTTGGCACTTGATTTGCCCGTTCGAAAAAATTTATTTCCTTTTTTAGACGAATTGGATGCATTAGTGCTTGAGTACAAAGGGAGAATTTACCTTTCAAAAGATGCCCGAATGAAGTCCAATGTGTTTTTTGAAAGCTATCCACATGCTCAAAAATTCATTTCCATACTTCAAAAATACAGCCCATTGAAATTTATTTCCCACCAGTCGAATAGACTTAACATAAAATCTTAATGCCTACCGTACTTATTTTAGGGGCCAACTCAGACATGGGAAGAGCTCTTTCCCGCAAATATGCCGCTATGGGATTTGACTTGCAATTAGCAGCCAGAAATCCGGAGGACCTAAAACCATTGAGTGCAGATGTAAGCATTCGATATCAGATAACTTGCACTTTGCATGCATTTGATGCCACAAAATTGGAAAGTCATGCCGATTTTTGGAATAACTTACCAAGCATACCTGAAACGAGCATTTTAGTATTTGGGTATATGGAAGACAATCAAAAAACATTGGACCATCCGGAAATCCTATTGAATACCATCCAAGTAAATTATACAGGAGCTGTTTCCATTTTAAACATTATTTCTCGAACATACAAAGAAAGAAAACAAGGGCAAATAGCGGGAATTTCTTCAGTAGCTGGATTACGAGGCCGGGGCTCCAATTATCTGTATGGAAGCGCAAAAGCTGGCCTGATTGCCTATTTATCCGGTTTAAGAAATGAATTATTTTCCTACAATGTACACGTTGCGACCATTTTGCCCGGTTTTGTTTACACCAAAATGACCGAGCATTTACAGTTGCCAGCACTTCTAACCGCACAAGCGAAGGAGGTGGCCGAAGTCATTTATAAGGCGCTGGAAAAAAAGAAGGATGTGGTGTATGTCAAATGGTTTTGGAAGTGGATCATGCTTATTATTCAATTGATCCCAGAAGGAATTTTCAAAAAACTTAAGCTGTGAAAAAAATTGCCTTTTTTGATTTTGATGGCACCCTTACTCACGAAGACTCCATGTTTTCCATTGTGCGTTTTGTGCACGGAAACCTAGGATTTTATTGGGGAATGCTTCAGTTATCGCCCTTTTTAATTGCTTTCAAATTAGGCCTCATGGGCAGAAAACAAATAAAAGAGCTTTATTTAAAGCACTTTTTTGGAGGCATGCCGGTGGAAGAATTTCAATCACATTGCGAGGCATTTTCGGAAACCATCCTACCAAAAATACTTCGTAAAGAAGGATTAGCTAAGCTTCAATGGCACCAGCGAGAAAACCATGAGGTGGTATTGGTATCTGCATCGGCCCAAAATTGGTTGAGCCAGTGGTGTCGGAAACAGCAGATACATTGTATTGCCACCAAATTAGAGGAAGAAGCGGGAAGACTTACAGGAAAGTTGGATGGAGAAAATTGTCATGGAGAAGAAAAAGTTCGGCGCATCCAAGAAATTTATGATTTAAGCACATACGAGGAAGTTTATGCGTATGGCGACACCTCTGGCGACAAGCCCATGTTGGCAATGGCGAACCAAGCCTTTTATCGAGTCTTTCAAAAATAAAATATATGTTATTTACATATATTTCACAATTTTCATTTTAAAAAACATACTATAGTAGTAGGTTTATAAGAAGGGAAATCGATATTTTTTCCTAGTAATTACTTTTTCACTCAATTGAAATCCCCCATTTATCTTAGTGAATTGCTTGAGTTTGCTCTTGGAAGACGGTTGGAGGTCCGTACCAAGGAGGAAAGAACATTGGGTGATTCAAACAAATAGGAGGGTGACAATACTTTAAAATTTATAACATATTTTGCCCAAAACTTTAGTCGAAAGGGGTTCCTTATTGCATAAATTTTGAGTAAATTTGTAGATTGTAAACACTTACCCACTGAGACCCATTACATGTGACTCAGGAGGCGAAGCATTGAGCAAACAAGATCAAAATGCAAAAAAAAATTGCTGTCATTGGCTTAGGATATGTAGGTCTTCCCTTGGCTGTAGAATTCGGAAAAAAATACCCCACACTAGGCTTTGATATCAATGCCCAACGAATTGGCGAATTACGAAACGGGAAGGATCAAACCCTTGAAGTTTCAGAGGGTGATTTGGTAAGAGTAATAAAAACTGAAAACGATAATGAACCTGGATTATTTGTAAGTAATCATCTTGAGTCATTAGCATCTTGCCAGGTTTATATTGTAACAGTTCCAACACCGATAGATAAAACCAATCGCCCTGATTTGACACCGCTCTACAAAGCAAGTGAAACGGTAGGTAAAGTTTTAAAAAAGGGAGATATTGTGATCTATGAATCAACCGTTTATCCGGGTGTAACAGAAGAGGAATGCGTGCCTGTGCTAGAAAAAACCAGTGGTTTA
>JBEBDG010000170.1:0-5396 GCA_041157165.1 Bacteroidota bacterium | reverse complement strand
CCATTTCAACTTTTGGATCTTACGGGTATCGATTTAGCTTATCACGTTGGTATGGAAAAATACCAAGCTTCTGGCAATGAAGAAGATAAACCTTCTCCTACCATTGTTGAGAAATTCCACAAAGGAGAATGGGGAAAGAAAGTAGGTAAGGGATTTTATAATTATTAATCAGATCAACTATCACTGAATGCTTTAAATTTACGTCATTAAGCTTTATACATTTTAATGTTCTGATTCAAAAATTTTAGACTTCTGTAGATTTTAGCCTTGCCGTTCTTGTCTAAAAGACTGGTTTTGGTGTAGCTAACCCCTTTTTCAGACAGTCAAAACTGTAGAAATTGATTTATTAAATTGGTTCTATGCAATGAGTTGTATTTTATATGTAAAAATAAAAACATTCAGTTTCTTTATTTATTTTATTTAAAGCAAATCAATTGGATTCAAATTATATTAGGAATTTTAGGCCTTTTTGAAGAGTTGAAATAAAAGATTTTGGTTGCAACTTCTAACAAGAGAGGGAGCAACACTGGACAAGCCATCAGAAATGATGGCTTTTTTTGTTTAGTGTGCTGTATGTTTGACGGATTAAAATTTCATAGTATATTTGATTATGCCAAAATTGGATAGGACATATAGTACTTCAGGGAACCTCTATGAACAAAAAGAAGAGGTATTGCACTATTTGGGCATGGATATGAAAGAAATTGGAAAAGCGTTTGCCTATTTAAACAGTGTGTCCTATAATTATGCCTTAGGGAATCCCCCTAAAATGGATAAATCTGTATTTTCAATGCGAAACAAATAGTCATGGGAAATATTTTTAATCCTGATTTTCAAGAATTTTTATTGGCTCTAAATAAAAATGAAGTTAAATATGTCTTGGTTGGAGGGTATTCTGTTATCTATCATGGATTCCCAAGAACAACGGGAGATATTGATATTTTTGTTGAGGTTTCAAAAAGTAATTATGATAAAATAGTTCAATCATTTGACCAATTTCAAATGCCTCTTTTTGACATGACAGAAGATTCTTTTCTACATCAACCTCATATTAATGTTTATACTTTCGGGAGGCCCCCGGTGTGTATTGAAATTTTGAAAGAAATATCAGGGTGTACTTTTGATGAAATTTATGACAATGCATTAAATACTGTGTTTGAAGAAATTCCAATGAAAGTAATCCATATCAATGACTTAAAAAGAAATAAGAAAATAAGTGGCCGTGCAAAAGATTTGAATGATTTGGAAAACCTATCAAAATTGTAAAAACAGGTTGCAACATCCCACAGCAGAGGGAGCACAAATGATAAAAAGGTTATACTTTTATAGTGTAACCTTTTTTTATGTTTTATGGATAAGCTAGTTCAATTCCTTAAAAAGTACCGAAATGAAGTTATCGTGGGTGTACTTGTATTTCTCTTTTTGATTTTCAAAGATATAATTAAGACCTTCTTTTAAAAGAGACATTTTTGTGGGTGTAACGTTTTCATTTTTAGAACATTTTAATTTATAGAAATAGCAGTCTAAGGAATAGAGTTTTTTTAAATTTGTTCAATAAATGGAAATGAAATTTATGACATTATTCAAAATTAATTCAATAGTGAGAAGTATAAAGGAAAATTATTTTTCATCCATTTACTTATTTATTGGATTTTTAAGTCTGTATTTTTTCACGTGGACTGGAAAATATTTATTAAACACTTACCCTGATAAGCCTAGTATAGAAATTGGCTTAAGGGTTATGTTGAGAAGCAGACATATTTTTATCCTTCTAATTAGTTTGGTAGAATTGGGAATAGGGGCATATATCCAACAGTGTCAAACGAGGACATTTTTAATTATTCAATGGCTAGCATTCATTTGTATTTTTCTATCTCATATATTGTTAATCTATGCATTTTTCTTCGAGGTGGAACTGACTCATATTCCAAATACTCCCGCCTTACACTATGCAACATATATTTTGTTAGCGGGTATTATTTTACATGTTTTGACAAAATTTGAATCAAAAGAGTAATTTATTAAACTTATAATTTAGCTTTTTTAAGGTGCATCAAACCAATAGGCTGCAATATTTCACCAGGTTAGGGAGCTACACTGGAAAAGCCGTCCGTCAAATGAAGGATGGCTTTTTCTTTGTCCGTCAGTGAGTTAGGCTTGTTGCATCTTTTTTTTTATTTTTAAGAAATAAAATATTTATATGCCTTTTGTCTCTGTAACAAGACTTCGTGTAAAATCCATATTCTTTCTAATCCCCTTTATGAGAGCAAATGAAGCCTCTGTCAAAGAACTAAAAGCATCAGTAGGGCTTTTGAAAGGCAAAGAATTAATTGATAAAAAACTTACTTTTTGGACCATTACCATATGGGAGAATGAAGAATCGATGAAAGGATTTAGAGGCTCTTTATCACACAGAAATGCTATGCAACATCTTCCCAAATGGTGTGATGAAGCATCTTATCATCATTGGGTTCAGGAAGACAATGAATTTCCAGACTGGAACACCATATCTGAAAAACTATATTCACTAGGGAAATTAAGTAAAGTAAGAAATCCATCAAAAGCACAAGTTGAAAATCAATTTCCACCAATTAAATGGACTAAAACTGAGAGAAAGTTAAAGTGAAAAATTTATTTTTTTAATTTGGCTAACCCTTTAATTTCCTGATAGTCACATACTCAATCATCGTATCATAGCCGCATCTTTCGTCGAAAAGGGGAATTGAAATTAAAAAGAGGTCAATTTGACCTCTTTTTTTGTTTAAAAACTATCATAACTTTCATAAAATAAATTTTTTATCGATTCATGTTTCTATTTACTTGTAATGATAACTTTATTATATGGATTCAAAACGACTGGTCCTACTAATCCATATTCCTGAATAATTCCCCTGTCGGAGGCAGCTTTGTTCAATGACACTAAGCGATTGTTCAGGGTCGTTGCTACTCGTATTTCAATCGTGTTTTTCCCCGGTTTCAAGGTATTTCCAAGATCTGCCTCCGCAGCGACTTGGTCAATTGCGACGGCTGTTCCATTCACTTTTAAAGTAAAGGTGTCAACCACTTGCCCTAATTTCAACAGAGCCCCATTTTTTCTTGGGTTCCAACCTTTCGGCAATTCCAATGTATAGCGATAGGTTCCTATGCCCGAGACGTTTTTCAACTCCGCTATGTCTGGCCAAGTCTTTAAACCATTCAAGCTAAGCTCAACTTTTGCCTTGTCAGTCGCCACACTCGCTACGCCTGTACTTCCGTATGGATTGGCAGGTTTCCAATCTTCCACCTGTAAACCCCAAGTTCCAGTGGTTAAATCCATGATAGGTAAAGCCGCCGGAATTTGTGAAACTACTTTTTTGCCATTGCTTAAGGTTGTGGTGTATTTCCCACCTTGACTCGCTTGTACGACGAATTGTCCATTGCCCATGGAACGGATTCCATCCGCGGTGGTCGACTGTACGAAAACAGGATTACTTGTAAGGCCTATTTTTGAAGGATTTGTGCTTAGGCCAATTAACATCGACTCATCAATTTCTAAACGTACTTCGATGATTACCCGATTGCCCTTACGTTGGTAATGTGCAATTGGACTAATTTCACCAGACCAGGCATTCAAAACAAAAGGTTGACCCTCTCCTTCTAAACTTATTTTCTGAGCCAAAGCTTTTCCAATTTTCGTACCATAACTAGGCCCTTTGCTTCTCATGGTTTTAGGCTCTTCAAAAATATTGCCAGGAGTTCCCTGAAGGTTTTTATAGCGCTCTTCGGCGCTATATCCAGTTGGTGGAATTTGATCATCGCCTTGATTGTATAAGAAATAATAGTTCGTCCCAGAGGCAAGATCAAATCGACGCATACTCATAAGCGTAGAAGGTTTTTCAGGTTCTGCGCCAGGTAAAATGCCCAATGATTTTAAAAGACCAGGAACCTCTTTTTCGGTAGACACAACATGTACAGAAGAAAGGCTTTTTAAATGGCCTAAAACTTGTTGTAACTTTGAGTCTTCTCCTGGTGTATTACCTGGAGTCCGATTGGGTAGAGGACCAACAATAATCACGGGGAGGCCTTTTTTTGCATAATCCACTAATTTTTCAGCAATGGTTAGGGGCAAAGTATTTTTAGCTGGATTGTATACAGAACCTGCTTGTAAATGCCCGTTTAAAATAAAGGCTTTGTATGCAGGTCCTGCTTCATAAAGCCTTTGATTACTTACGATTACCTGTGGCAAATTCATCAGCGTCGGATTTAAATAATCCCAGGTAAACCCCTGTTCTTGCAAGCTTAAATCATTCCAAAATCGAATGTTTCCTACTCCCGCCACAAAAGGAGCTGGGAAGGAATAATTTTGCATGTATACTGCAACATCGATTTTCGCGCGACCTTGTTTTAAAACTTGCTCATTACGTGCCATCCAGGTATTGATCATTAATGCATCTGCCGCCCAGATAGGATTTCGGGGGCCCCAACTATTCGCGAAATTTCCCTCTCCAAAGGTATTGTATCCTGGCCATACCGACTTAGGATTATACGTGTAGGGATATACGTGGTAAACACCTTTGCTTTGTCCGCTGGCAAAGTTTTTATTTTGGCGGACCAAGATGTCTTGAAAAGTTTGTGCGTAATTCAAAGAGCGTGCGGCAGCTAATTCATTCGAATACCAAGTATTTCCACTGATGTGATTTGCGGAGGCCATTGGTCGATATACATCGATTTGATCACCAGAGGAAAGAGTTTCATGTTCAGGCCGATCGAGAAAATAGGTAACGTCCAATTGGTCTGGAGTATTTACTGTTGGAACATCCTCTGGTTGTAAACGAAGTGCTAAATTGTAGCCATGCGCCCAGTTGCTAAACGGTTTGATGCGGTTTTCAACGAATAGGTTAGTCCGAACTTTATTGTAATCTGCTCTGATGCGAATATCACTTTGGTCGGAATAAGTATAATAATGTTTGATGTCCATACCTCCGCCTCGAGGGCCCCAAACTCGGTCAATTCCGGCATCAATCAATGTAACTATATGAGGCATGAGGTCATAACCAACTTGTGCTTTAAAATCGCTAGCCATATTGCTACTCCATACGTCACTCGGAGCACCAAATCCGTCAATCGAATGGGAGTCGATGAAAATATCTCCCCCATTTAATTTCAAAAGAGCCTTTATGCTTGGTGTCCAATAGGATTCATATCCTTGAATCAACAATTGTGTACCTTCTTTGCTAAATACTTCCGGTTGGGGGTCCACGCCTGTCATGCGAATGACGATGAGCGCCCAAGTTCCTTCGCCTGCGGGAGCCGACCAAGTTAAATAGGCAGACATGGGTTTTCCAAAATAGCCCGTGGATTTCCCTGCGAGGATTTGATCGGTGAGATTTATGCGTGTGGAGGCATCGATGGTTAAT
>JBEBDG010000169.1:0-5408 GCA_041157165.1 Bacteroidota bacterium | reverse complement strand
TGTGACCTTACAATTAGCACCCGAATTTCGTTCTGTTGGTATGGTAAGAAACATGGATATAGTAGATATCGATCAAGACAAAGATTTGGATGTAGTACTTGCATTGGAATGGCAATCGATTTGCATCTTTGAAAATAAAGGAGGAAAATTTAAGCAAAAGTCTATTGATTCAGCAAAAGGATGGTGGTCTGCAGTGAAAGTTTTGGATATTGATTTAGACGGTGATCAAGATATATTAGCTGGTAACGTAGGTTTAAATGCTCGTTTAAAGCCTTCTGAAAAACAACCAGTTCGATTGTATTTAGGAGATTTTGATGCCAACCAGAAATATGACCAAGTACTATCCTATTACTTGGAGGATGTCGAGATTCCTTTCGCCAATAAAATGGAAATGGAAAAACAATTTCCGTTGATAAAAAAACAATTTATCTATGCCAAAGATTTCGCCAAAGCAACCGTGAAGGATTTCTTAGATGGGAAATTTACAAATGGCGATGTACTTGAAGCTAATTATTTTACTTCTGTAGTTTACCTAAATGATGGGAAGGGAAATTTTGAAAAAAAACCTTTGCCACAACTCGCTCAAATTGCACCCATTAATACCTTTGAAATAGTAGATTTAAATAAAGATAAATTGCCAGATGTAATTTTGGGGGCAAATTTCTATCGTTGCAATATCCAAATGGGGAGATATGATGCCGATTATGGCACGGTGCTGATCAATAAGGGTAAAGGAAAATTTGAAGTGGATGAAAAGTATAATTTGTCGTTGACGGGGGAACTTAAATCAATAAAAACAATTAACAGAAAAGGTAAGAATTCATTCATTTTTTCTCGCAATAATGAACCTGTAGTAATTTTAGGTTTTTAATTTCTGAAGGAAGCTTATAAAAATGTATGCTTGCATACATTTTTTTTATACATTTGTTCCTACTAAATCTCAATCGCTATGGCAAAAGAATATGACCGTCGGAACCTTGATTTTATCCTAAAAGAAGTATTTAATTACGGTAGTTTATGTAATTATCCGTATTACGCAGATTATGCCCCAGATATGTTTGATATGGTACTCGACCAGGCAGAGGCCATCGCTGAGCGACACCTTCGACCAATCTACGTAGAGGGCGATCGTAAACAGGCGGAATTGGTGGGAGATACGGTTCAGGTACTTCCCCAAATTGAAGCCTATTTGAAAGAAATGGGAGAGTCGGGTATGATTGGAGCGACCTTCTCTTTCGAAAAGGGCGGACAACAATTGCCATCTATTGTGGGCGGTGCGAATGAATTCATAAGAGGGGCTGCAAACAATTCAGTTGTCATGTTTAGTGGTTTATCAAACGGTGCGTCTCACTTGATTGCTTCCTTTGGATCCAAAGAATTACAAGATCGATTCGTGCCCAATATGCTTTCAGGTAAATGGACAGGTACCATGTGTTTAACAGAACCTCAAGCAGGATCTTCTTTAAACGATGTTACTACTTCTGCTACACCATTAACTGATGGATCTTATAGCATCAAAGGTCAAAAAATATTTATCTCCGGAGGAGATAATCAGTTTTCAGAAAATATCATTCACCTAGTGCTAGCCAGAATTGATGGTGCCCCAAAAGGTACCAAGGGAATTTCCCTTTTTGTGGTTCCAAAGCGTTTGGAAGATGCCTCTGGTCAATTAAAATCCAATTTTGTGAAATCCATAGGCGTATTTCATAAAATGGGACAAAAGGCTACACCAGCCTTGCATTTATCATTTGGAGACGATGGTACATCGATTGGGTTTTTAGTGGGAGAAGCCAATAAAGGTTTAATGTACATGTTCCAAATGATGAACGAAGCGCGTTTGGGCGTGGGTTTGGGTGGTGCATACATTTCTTCTGCTGCCTATCATTTCTCTAAACAATATGCTTCGGAACGTTCGCAGGGTAGATTGTTGACCAATAAAGATCCTGAAACACCACCGACCTTAATCAAAAATCACCCAGATGTACAGCGAATGTTGTACTTCCAAAAAGCAATCACCGAAGGAGCTATGGGCCTATTATTCCAATGCTTTATGTGGGAAGATTTCTCAAGATGTTTAGAAGGAGAAGAAAAAGAAACCTATGAGTTATTGTTGAATTTGATGACGCCGGTGGCCAAAACGTACCCAGCTGAAAAAGGAATTGAGTCGGTGAGTCAAGGCTTACAAGTACTGGGGGGCTATGGCTACACAGAAGATTTCCCATTGGAACAAATGGCGAGAGACATGCGTATTTTCTCTATTTATGAGGGAACTACGGGTATCCATGGCTTGACCTTATTGGGTCGAGAAATTCCTTCCCACAATGGAAAAGCCTTGAAGGCTTTATCCAAACTAATGATGGAAGATGTGGCGAAAGCAAAGTCTATTCCAAGTTTAGAGAAATATGCCAATCGATTGGAACAAGAAATTGCTAATTTAGGCAAGGTGACCATGCATAAATTAGGTATCGCAGCTTCTGGAAAAACAGATGTGTTCTTGGCCGATTCTACCTTGTATATGGAATTGTTTGGCTTGAATGTAGTGGCTTGGCAATGGTTGAAACAAGGCATCGTTGCCGATGCGCAATTATCGGCAGGAAACCTAAGCGGGGAAGACCAAGCATTTTACCAAGATAAATTGCATACCATGAAATTCTTCTACCATTACGAAGTACCGAAGGCCAAAGGTTTGACGGAACGATTGTTAGATGAAGAAATTCTGACAATTTTTTAATAAATTACACTTCATTAACAAAATAACATGTTGAAAAAATCTTTATGGCTTGTGCTAACACTGGTTTCAAGTGTTACCATTTTAGCCCAAACGAAATCGAATTATAATCAATACGAATTGTTTCATCCTTTATGGAACTATCAATACAATTCTCCCCAGCGTTCAGGTTCGGGTGCACCCGGACCGTCATACTGGCAAAATGCGGCTGATTATAAAATCTCTGCAAGTCTTGACGAGGAGGCAAAACGTATTACCGGTGAAGTTGAAATTACTTACAAAAACTATTCTCCAGATAAATTGAATCATTTGTGGTTGCAATTAGACCAAAATCAATTCAATACACAATCTAGAGGAGGCAAAACGACTCCAGTTTCAGGAGGACGTTTTGGGAACATTGGTTTTGATGGAGGGTATCAAATTGGTAGTGTGCTGGTAGACGGGAAACCTGCTAATTTCATCATTGAAGATACCAGAATGCAGATTCGCTTGGCTCAACCGATGCCTGAGAAAACAGGTGTGGTGAAAATTAAAGTGGCATTTTCTTTTGTATCTCCGAAAGATGGATCGGACCGTATGGGTATTCAAGAGACCAAGAATGGACCAATTTTTACAGTAGCGCAATGGTTTCCAAGAATGTGTGTGTATGACGATATCGAAGGATGGAATGTCTTACCTTACTTAGGTGCTGGTGAGTTTTATCTGGAGTACGGAAATTTCGAATACAACATTACCGTTCCTGCATCGCATATTGTGGTAGGTTCAGGTGAATTAACCAATACGGCTGAGGTATATACACCAGAACAAGTTAAGCGTTGGGCACAAGCGGCCAATTCAGAAACAACGGTAGCTATTCGTTCGGAATCGGAAGTTGAAAATCCAGCTTCTCGTCCGGCGAAAGGACCATTAACTTGGAAGTTTAGATGTCAAAATGCACGCGATGTTGCTTTTGCAACTTCTCGTTCTTTTATCATTGATGCAGCAAGAATTAATTTACCATCTGGAAAGAAAATATTAGCTGTATCTGCTTATCCTAAAGAATCAGTAGGAAATGGTGGCTACGAGCGTTCTACAGAGTTTGTGAAAGCATCCATTGAATATTATTCAAATTGGTTGTATGAGTTCACCTACCCAGTTGCTACTAATGTGGGTGGAACTGTGTCAGGAATGGAGTATCCAGGTATTGTTTTCTGTGGGTATCAAGATAAAAAAGAGGCTTTGTTTGGGGTGATTGACCATGAATTTGGACATAACTGGTTTCCAATGATTGTGGGTTCGAACGAGCGTAAATTTGCTTGGATGGATGAAGGATTCAATACGTTTATTAATTTCTATTCCATGGATGCCTTTAATAAAGGGGAATTCAAAAACAGAAAATTTGATATGCATCAAATTGCTCCGCGTTTGTTTAGAGAAACGGCCGATCCAATTTTAAGCATTCCGGATGTGATTCAGCCAAATAATTTAGGTTGGGAAGCCTACAACAAACCAGGCTTTGGATTACGCATATTACGTGAAACAGTTTTAGGATCTGATCGTTTTGACTATGCGTTAAAAAACTATATAAAGAATTGGGCGTTCAAGCATCCAACACCTTTGGATTTCTTTAAGTCAATTGAAGATGGCGCAGGAGAAGATTTAGGTTGGTTCTGGAGAGCTTGGTTCTATGAATTGTGGAAATTAGATCAATCAGTTAAAGGGGTGACTTATATAGATCAAGATCCTAGCAAAGGGGCTATTATCACCATTGAAAACATGGAGAAAATGGCGATGCCAGCAGAGGTTGAAATTGAATTAGCTGGAGGTGAAAAGCAACGTGTGAAGTTTCCTGTAGAAATTTGGCAACGTGGTGCTAGTTGGGAGTTCAAAGTAAATACCAAATTACCAATCAAATCTGTTTCAATTGATCCAGATCATGTCTTACCAGATGTGAATTCTAAAAACAATGTCTGGAGGCCAGTGGTGTACAGAGAGCCGAAGGGGAATTAGGGAACTTGGGAGTTGAAAGTGGAAAGTTGAAAGTGGAAAGTTGAAAGTTGAAAGTTGAAATTCTCCAGCTCATTAAACTCGCACTCAGCAAAGCTGAGCGCGAGAATTTCCACTCTCCACTCTCAACTCTCACCCCCTCAAAACCCTCTTAATCTCATTCGCTTTTTCTAATTCTCCTTTTAGTTTTTCGTAGCTGCCGGCTAAGAGAAGTCCTTTGTATTTCAGGAGCGTATTAATGTATTCATCAAGTACATCTAATAAGTTTTCTTGGTTTTGATGGAAGATTTGAATCCAAGTTTCGGGTGAGGACTTAGCTAGTCGAACGGTTGATTCAAAACCGGTGGAGGCTAGTTCAAAGATGCGCTTTTCGTCTTTTTCCTTTTCTAAAACCGTATTGGCTAAGGCAAAGGAACAAATGTGTGAAATGTGAGAAATGTAGGCCGTATGCACATCATGCGCAATCGAATCCATGTATATCAGATTCATTCCTAGGCCATTTTGGTACATATCTTCTACTAATTTTACTGCTTCAGGCTCACTTGATTCTTTATCACAAATGACCGCTCTTTTGTTTTTAAAGAGGTTTTCAATGGCTGCATCCGGACCCGAAAATTCGGTACCAGCCATCGGGTGAGTGCTAACAAATAGTTTTCGTTTCGGATGATTTTTGATGGATTCGAAAATGGGGCTT
>JBEBDG010000168.1:0-5408 GCA_041157165.1 Bacteroidota bacterium | reverse complement strand
CATATTGGAAATGTAGGAGATCTTGAAAGGGCAATTAACCGAAATAAACCTCCCGTTCAATTTACGCCAAGTGAATCCATTCGAGAAATTGATCGCCCTAATCAAGATGTAATTCACCAAATGCTTAAGGTAAAAGGTTTTTACAAATTTTTAAATGAGTCCTATATAAGAGGCAACATTGCAGCACAATCAAATGACCGTCTTGAATTAGATGTGTTAAGAGCTGGTAAAAATGTGAATACTTTGGTTTTTAACCTTGGTACACTTTCTGGGGAGCTACTGTATGATGAATCGAATATGAATCGACTTTGGAAAGGTCAAGTTGGTTTAACTTTTCAAAATCAGGCCAATATTACCTCAGGGAATGACGTAAGAAACCCAACCATTTCCAATGGATTGTTACCCAATTATTTTTCAAACAATTTAGGAATATTTGGTTTGGAAAAAATGGTGAAACCAAATTATGATTTAGAATTTGGATTACGATTTGATTCCAAAAGTATAGAAACACATCGTGTTAGAGTTAGTAATTCAAGACAGTTTTTCTCGGATTTTAAAGCCTTCTATGGTCTATCTGCAAGTTTTGGTGGCACCTATCGTTGGAATAAATTTTTTGAACAACACCTCATCCTAGCTCATGCCTTTCGACCACCCAATGCGAGTGAATTATACTCCAATGGAATTCACCATGGAGCAGCATCCTTTGAGGTAGGTAATCCTGGATTAAAAGGTGAAAGATCTTCCAATATCAGTTTAAATTCCGTTTATAATGATGAAAAAATTTATATTGAGCTTGGCTTATATACCAACCATATCAATAATTTTATTTATTTAAGACCTTTAATTGAGGATGGGAACCCCGTGTATTTTGTAACGGTGAGAGGAGCATTTCCTGGCTTTGCCTATGAACAAATCAATGCCAACTTTTCAGGTCTAGATAGCAAAATAAATATCCAATTGAGTCCTAAATTTTCTTTACAACAAAAAATCGATATTGTGAATGCCTATGATGTAAAGAACAATAGCTATTTAGTCAACATTCCACCTTACCGATATGATCTTTCACTTAAATATACTTTTAATCAAAAGAAACAATATGCTGAAATAGGTATTACTAGAGTAGATCGACAAAATCGAGTTGAGGCAAAATCAGATTTTTTAGCCCCGCCACCTTCTTACGAATTGATTGAATTAAACTGGGGAGCCAAATTCAAACAATTTGATATTGGCATTCGTGTGAGTAATGCCTTAAATTCAAGCTACAGGGATTATATGAACCGATTCAGATATTTTGTAGAGGAACAAGGTCGAAATATAAGTTTCAGAATATTATATAAATTACCTAGCGTTTAAGCCACAGCTCAGGATTTTGGCGAACCGTATTTTTCCAAACTTGGAAATTAATTTCAGCCGTTCCATCTTCATCAGAGGCTACTGAACCAATCCGTTGGCTAGTACGAACCCGTTGGCCTGTACTAACTGAAGCATTGGCTAGTTTAGAATAAACCGTAAAATAATCACCATGTTGAATTGCAACCACTGTACCGAGTCCAGGTATATTGACAACCGACATGACCACCCCTTCATACACAGAATGAACAGGAGCACCCGGAGAAGTTTGGATATCTACCCCATTGTTGTTAATCATTACTCCTTTTAACAATGGATGTTTGTGAACTCCAAAATGATCTGAAATAAATCCAGAAGGAACGGGGAATGGCATCCTTCCTCTTAATGCACTAAATGAACTCGCTAATTTAGCTTCATCTGCATTCATATAATACGTATTACTTGCCAATTCTGGCTGCTTTTCTACTTTCGGTTCAGGAGCCTTGGCAACTTCTTTTGGTGCTGTTTTGGTTGGTTCAGCTTTCGACACCTCCGATCCGGAAGTAGATGAACCCGATTTTGTTTCTGGATATTTAAGGATATCTGTATTTAATTTAGGCAAAGTAGGCTTGCTTACTGCAAACTCTTTTGCCTTTTTCGTTTCACGTAATTTACGTTCACGTTCAATACTTTTTCTGATCTCTGACTGTACAATGGAAGCTATCAAATTATCCAATTTTCGATTTGCCAATTTTTTTCGTTCCAATTCCTGTTTCAATTTTTTTTCTTGCTGAGTTAAAACCGAAACAACCTTATCCTCCTTAACTTTTAAAACCTCCAATTTTTTCTTTTCTGATTCCTTGACAGCAATCACCTTTTTTTCCTCTTCCTTTTTAAATACAACTTGTTGCTTTTTAGTCATCAAATCTTGTCGAGTTTTAAAGATTTTATGCGCCTGCTCCTTTCGATTGGTCGTAAATTGACGCAAGTAATCAAAACGCTTCACGAATTCACTGTAATTTTTAGAAAGAAGTAAAAATGCCAATTTATTATAAACTGTGGACGTTTTTTGCGCTTCAAAAAGCATAATTGCATATGCTTTTTTCAATCGTTTTAATTTAGCCGCAAGTAAATCACTTTCGTAAGTCAGTTTATCGGCCTCTTTTTGTAAAATTTGCTGGTTTTCATTTAAAACATTGATTTGTTTTTTTTGAACCACAATTTGTTCTTTTAAAACATTCAATTTGCCTAAAGAAGCTTTTTTCTTTTTCGATGTCCTTGAAATGATGGAATTCAACTCCTTAATTTTTGCCAAATTATCTTTTTTTTGCTGCTCCAATTGCGACTTTTTATCGACCTGGGAGAGCAAAGAAAACTGAGCTAAAACTAGAAAACTGATGATTAACGATCGCACGAATTTTAATTATTTATGTAGATATTTTTCTGGTACTTTAAAGGGAAAGGTTAAAGCCTCTTCAAGTAATTCTACTTTGGAATATTTAATACTTATAATTGTTTTTTTGAGTTGATTCTCCTTATTGACGACATCTAACGTTATTTGACTTGAAAAGGGGAATAAAAATTGATTTATACTCGAAAAATCCTCGAAATCCATTCTCATTTGATTCTCAGAAGCATCTTCCTTCAATAATAACTTTTTTAACTTCCTATTGGGACCAACGAAATTGTTTATTTTTACCAAACCCTCCTGCTGTTGGATTACAAAATTATCATTTTCACGAATCACCTTGGAATTTTTCTTTTTGAAAGGTTCATTTCCAATAATCAAGGATTGTATGATAGCGTAGTCAACCTTAAATCCCATCACATGACTTAAACTATCGTACGACCATGAGAAATATTTCCCATTGATTTTATCGTAAAATTGAACCAAATCTTTGGTGAAAATGCCGGTGGCACCTGAGACCATCGATACCGAAATATTTATCCAGATGATACTGTCTTTTTTTGCTCGAATATCCACTGTGTAATTTTCTTGGTCGTTATCAGTCTTCCAAACAACTTTTGATTTTGCTTTTAAATAAGTGAAATTCAATTCGTCCGTCAACGATTTTGAATCAGGCATCTCTTCTTTTTTTTCTTCAACAATCTCCTGAATTGGCATTGCCTTTAAGGAATCGACAATTATGCGACCCGGTATTGATTGAATATTAGAAGTATCTTGAAGAGTGGGAATAGATTTTGATGAAGAACAAGCCTGCAAAAAAACAGCTCCAAACAATAACCAATAAACTGTAAATCTTGCTTGCATTAAGGCTAAATATTTGACAAAATTAATCAATTTTCAAAATAATCTTTCTTTTGAATTTTTTTCTCTAATAATTTATTCTCTTTATTTTTTTCAAAAGCCTTCTTCCAAAGTTGAATAGCATCTTTTTTAAATCCTAATTTAAATTTAACATCGCCCAAATGTTCCATGATTTCTGCACTGGGATCTAATGATTTATCAAATGCCTTTTGAATAAATGGCAATGCTTTTTCATAATTTCCCATTTGAAACCAAACCCATCCGTGCGTATCTAAATAGGATTCCATATCGGGTAATAATTCCAATAATTGAGCAGACATTTTGAGTGCTTTTTCCAAATTATCCTTTCGCAGAGATAAAAAATAACTGTAATTATTCAATACATGATCATCTTTGGGATCTACCTCGAGCGCTTTTTCAAAGGCTTCATCAGACTCTAAATTTTTGCCAATTTTGTGATATAAATCTCCTAACAAAGATTGTATGCGCACATAATAATCAAACCGTTTATCTGCAAAGGGCAAACCAGCTAAAAGAATAGCTATCGCCTCATTTGTTTGATTTTTAAAGGACAGAACAAATCCTTTTTGAAAATACAAAAATCCATTACTTGGAAATTTTTGTAAAGCCAGATCAACATGAATCAGAGCAGAATCCAATTGTTCAAAATACATATCCAATTGAACCAATTCCGCGAAGGCCTCAAATCGATTGGATCCATTCTCTACTGCCTTTTGAAAAGCCATTTTTGCTACCTCTGGCTTTTCTTGCCCGATGCTAATTTCCCCTAAAACAAATGCCAATTCTGAGGATTTAGGATAAATTTGTAATGCCTTGCCTACAGTTGGTGCCAAATCAAATGAATCCTTATTTTTCGTCAACATTTTGTGAAAATCCTCGAAAAAAACAGCCAAAATATCAGGTTCTACACGTTCATCCATTAAGGTTTGTTGAATGAATTGACAAGATTCCTTCCATTTATTCTCTTTGAATCGATTGATTGCCTTTATAAAATTAATTTGCTGAACATCAGGGTAATTGATGGCTATTGAATCCAGTAGAGGTTCATATTGATTAGCCTCCTCTAGGGGCAACATTTCAAGCAACTCCCATTCCATCAAATTTTCTTCTGGAAAATTTTCTAAAAAATGCAAGGAAGCCTCTTGGAATTCCTTCCATTTTCGCTGTTTTAAAAAGATAAATTGTTTTGTCCGAATTATTACTGGAAAATCACCAATATAATGATCAGATTTATTCAAAGCTTTAATTGCCTCGTCTCCATTTTCCAATAAAAGATAAGATTGCGCCAACCGGATATTCACTTCAGGTTGTGATTCATCGAATGCAGCTATTTTATGTAAGACTTCAATAGCCTCCTGAAATTTTCTTTTTTTCAGTAATAAATCGACATAAAAAAGGCCATAATCTAAAGAAGCTGGTCTTAATTGGTGAGCCTTTTCAGCATATAGGATAGCATTACTCTCATTCTTTAAAATTGCATTAGCCTTTGACATGTAATAATACAATCCGGGATCTTCCACTTTTTCAGAAAGTAAAGATTCCCAAATCAGCAAAGCCTCTTGAAAATCTCCTTTTAAATAAAATACCAAACCCTCTGAAAATTGGCCTTCAATATCCGATTTTGTAATCTTTTGTTTGGGGTTCTGTGCCCAAAGGTGAATGACTGGAAAAAGGAGAAACAAGAAAAAAATTAAATTTTTCCTAATGCTCGATTTAAAAATGTTAACCATATTGTTGCTCCATTTTGATTCCAATGTGAATCCGATTTAAAAAAATTATGCGATGCATT
>JBEBDG010000167.1:0-5424 GCA_041157165.1 Bacteroidota bacterium | reverse complement strand
ATCCTTTATCAGCCAATTTGCCAATAATTTCATCACAATATGTTTTCGACTCAGCTGCTTTTGGTAAGTCAAAGCAGCGGCCATCCCAAGTAGGAATTTGAATTCCTTTGTATCCTAAGCCAGCAACCCAGTCTGCAATGCTATCTAATGAATTAAAAGGGGCTTCATCGCCCATGAATTGTGCTAAAAATATAGCAGGACCTTTTATCGTTTGCATGTTTCTTTCTATTAAATTTTAACCCAAGCTTGTTTGCGTGTACTTTCTAATATTCTTTCGCAAATTAATAATTCACGATATCCATCTGCAAAGGTTGGATAAGTTGGTTTTTCTGGTTGCTTACCAGCTTCAATGGCTGCATAAACTTCTTTGAAAAGTTGTTTTGAAGTATCCGGGAATCCTTCATTGTGTCCGCCAGGGAAGGTAATGATGTCTCTTGTTTCAGCATAAACCAAGGATGGGTCTTTCATCAATACCTGATTGGCTTGATCTCTGTTGCCAATCCACAGTTCATTAGGTCTCTCTGAATTGTAGGCAAATGTTTTATTGGATCCAGAAATTTCCAACTTCAATTGGTTTTTTCGACCAGCTGAAACTTGCGAAACGGTAATAGAACCTTTGTTTCCATTGCTAAAACGTAACAAAACATTTGCTGTGTCCTCTGTATTTATTTGAACATCTGCGTAATCCTCAGGTGTTAACATTTTTCCTGAATAAGTTTCAACAGGCTTTAATGGTTTTTTGCGAATCGGATGAACTGTATTGAAATCAGCCATTACCTCCGTTGTATGTAGACCCGTAATATATTCGATTATATCCATCAAATGAGAGCCAATGTCGGCAATCGCTCTGGAATCACCCGATTTGTCTGGCTCTAAACGCCAGTTATAATCTGTTGCATAAAATAACCAATCTTGTAAATAGGACCCTAGAACAGAATAAATTTCTCCAAGATCACCTTTTTCTCTCATGGTTTTCATCTGGCGAACCAAAGGATAATATCGTAAATTGAAATGTACCGCATTTACTAATCCAGTTTGTTTTGCTAAGGCTACCAATTCTTCAGCTTCATGCAAATCCTTTGCCAGTGGTTTTTCGCAAACTACGTGCTTACCAGCTAATAAGGCTGCTTTTGATTGTGAATAATGCAGAAAGTTTGGTGTACAAATGTGCACACTCTGGATATCATCTTGTTTCAACAATTCATCAAATGTATACCATCTAGCAATTCCCAATTGCTTTGCTTTGGCTTCTGCTAATTCAATAGTTACCTCGCATAAGGCTGCCACTTCAACATTTGGCAATCTTCTTAAGGCTTCAATATGTGCAGGACCGATAAATCCAGTTCCTACAATTCCAACTTTAATTTTTGACATATTACAGGTTATTAAATTTCAAATTTTGTCCACTTGTTTTGATTATCCTTGGCGGATCTAACCACATTTTCAATAAAGGCCATTCCTTTAATCCCCTCTTCAATTCCAGGGAAATCATATATTGGATCTGCTTTCTTTCCTTCCCATTTTGCACGAAGAGCAAAGCTGAAGTTTCTATAGATATTTGCAAAAGTTTCAACATAACCCTCTGGGTGCCCTGCTGGTTGGCGGGTATGTGCCATTGCATTGGCTGACAATTTGCCTACATTGGTGCGAACAATACGCGCACCTTCGTCTCTTGATTTAACAATTAAAGTGTTTGGATCCATTTGTTTCCAAACTAAACCAGCCTTTGTTCCATAAATTCTGATGTTAAGGTCATTTTCTTCTCCATTACATATTTGGCTGCAATGCAAAACGCCTCGAGCACCATTGTTGTAATGAATTAAAATATTTCCGTCATCATCTAGTTTTCTACCATCTACAAAAATGGTTAAGTCAGCACAAAGTTCCTCTATTTGTAGACCTGTGATATATTCAACCAGATTTTCAGCATGTGTACCAATATCCCCAATAGCACCAGCAGCACCGCAACGTGCTGGGTCTGTTCTCCAATCTGCTTGCTTTTGACCAGTAGCTTCTACTAAATCAATCAACCAGCCTTGTGGATATTCAACTATAACTTTTCGTACTTCTCCAATTTCACCTGAATCGACCAAAGCTTTTGCTTCCTTGATCATAGGATAGCCCGTGTAATTGTGTGTAAGTGCAAAAAGTAAGCCAGTAGCATCAATTACCTTTTTAAGTTCCTTTGCTTCTGTCAAATTCAATGTTGCTGGTTTATCACAAACAACATGGAATCCATTTTCTAGAGCAAACTTGGCAGCAGGGAAATGCACATGATTTGGGGTTACAATAGAAACAAAATCCATTCGCTGTCCTTCAGGTAATTCTTTTTCTTTGAGAATCATTTCTTCATAAGAACCATATACTCTAGATGGATCTAAATACAAGGCTTCACCTGTTGCTTTTGATTTCTCTGGACTAGAACTAAATGCTCCGCAAACTAATTCGATTTCTCCGTCCAATTGGGAGCCCCTTCTGTGAACTGCTCCAATGAAAGCCTCTAAGCTTCCACCAATCATTCCCATTTTTATTTTTCTACTTTGACGATTTTTGGCCTGAGTACCGCTTCCTCCTTGTATCATAGTTTTTCGATTTAGTATATTCACAAAAATAAGCTTAAAATTTCTTTAATAGAATAGTTTTTCAAAGGCTTTTTTGAAATTTTTTTAAGAAAAAATGTTGAAGTAGTGTTTAATTTAATTTTTTTTTGTTTTTTTGTTTAGATTTTTTTAATTTTCAATAGTAGTTTTTCAAGAAATTATTATTCTAAACCTTTAACTTAAATAACATCTTATGAGTCAATCTGTTAATGCCAATCGTTTGTTTTTAGCGAGTTGCTTTGCGCTTATCACAACTGCTTTTTCATTCAGTATAAGAGCAGGAATTTTACCTCAGTTAGGAACTGAGTTAAATCTAGACAATGTTCAGCTGGGTCACATCAATCAAATGTGGTTTTTAGGATTTCCTATTGCCATGGTTTTAGGTGGCGTATTTTATGCCTCTATCGGTCCTAAATTAATCATGCAAATTGCATTGGTAGCACATGCAATTGGTATTTTATTGACTATTTATGCGGTAGATTACAATACCTTATTGATTTCAACTTTATTAATTGGAATTGGTAATGGATGTACGGAAGCGGCATGTAATCCAATGATTGCTGATTCTTACACAGGTAATGAGATGAATAGCAAATTGAACCGTTTCCATATGTGGTTTCCAGGCGGGATCGTGGTAGGTTCTTTGATTTCTAAGTTTATGACAGACGCTGGCATGTCGTGGCAGTCTCAAGTTTGGGTTATCATTATCCCAACTGTTTTATATGCCTTCTTATTTTTCGGACAAACTTTTCCAAAGCCAAAAGCAGCAGAAAGTTCTGCAGTAGCCAATTTTAAAGCAATGTTGAATCCATTGTATTTATTCATGGCTGCTACAATGGCACTTACCGCAATTTCTGAATTTGGTCCTCAGCAGTGGGTAGCACCAATTTTATCTAAAGCAGGTGCTAGTCCAATGTTAATTTTAGCTTTAGTAACAGGATTAATGGCTGTTGGTCGTTATTTCGCTGGTCCACTAATTGCTAAAATTAATACAGTAGGTGTTTTACTTGGTTCAGCAATTTTTGCCTTGGCTGGCTTGTATTTAATGAGCAGCATGTCGGGTTCTACTCTGTATTTTGCTGCCTTCATTTATGCTCTTGGCATTTGTTATTTCTGGCCTAACATGTTAGGTTTTGTAGCTGAAAGTTTACCAGCTACTGGCGCTTTAGGCTTATCCGTATTAGGTGGAATTGGAATGTTTTCATCTTCTATGTTCCAACCAATCATCGGTGGATGGATTGATTCGAACAAGGCTACAAAAGCTGCTGAGGGAATTACAGGAGATGCGCTGGATTTAGCTGCTGGTCAAGCTACTTTAAGTAATATGATGATTTTCCCAGCTATTTTAATTGTTGTTTTTGCTGTTCTTTATTTTACAAGAAGAAAGGCAGCTTAATTAATAAAAAATTAAATTAATTTAGGGGCGGAATTTCCGCCCCTTTTTTTATGAAATACCTTTTTTATTTAGTTTTCACCTTGTTTTTATGCTCTTGCCAAGAGAATTGGAACATCGATTCATTACGAGTAAAAGAAGTTCTTTTACAAAAGGCAAAGGATTATCCCGAACATCGAATTGAATTTAAAACTCGTTTTGGGGATTTTCAAGTTGAATTATCAGATAGAACGCCATTACATCGGATTAACTTTATTCGATTGGTAAAATTAGGGTATTTTAAAAATCGTTATTTCTATCGAAATATTTACGATGCTGGTATGCAAGGTGGGGGAGAGTATGAGGATCGATTAGACTATCTGGTACCTGCCGAATATGTAGATGAACTAAAACCTACCCGTGGGACCATTGCCATGGCGAGATATGATGAAGGAAACCCAGAAAAAGCTTCTTCGTCAACTGAATTTTTTATCATAACTGACACAGAAGAAGCCAGACCATATTATAAAAATTATGTAGTCTTCGGCAAAGTAATTTCTGGAATGGCCGTTCTGGATTCCATTAAAAAGCAACGTTCTTTTTTTGAGAAGCCCGTGGTTCCGGTTAAATTTTCAATAAAAATTATTCAGTAGATTTTTGAAATATAGAAAGTAAAAAGGTTAAAATAAGCACCATTAAGCAACCAACTACGTTTAACCATAAAAAAGCCATAATTTCTCTATTCCATAGATAAATTACGATACACTCTGCAAGGATTGCAGACCAAAAAACCGCATTAGAAGTTGCTTTAGGTAAATAGAAAGCGCACAGAAATACCCCTAAGATTGTACCATAAAACCAAGAACCCAAAATATTAACAACTTCAATTAATGAGCCCATATTTGTTGCAAATTGGGCTACAATTAAACAAAAAATCCCCCAACCAATAGTCGAAATTTTGGAAGCCCACCAATAATGTTGATTGCTTTTTTCAGGTGCTAAAAATCGCTGGTAAATATCTACCATGGTGGTAGAAGTAAGTGAACCAAATGCTGAGGCCATTGATCCCATGGATGACAATAGGATCATCGCTATTAAAAAACCAATTATTCCTTGAGGTAAATGATCAACAATAAATGTTAAAAAGATGTAATTAGTATCTTGAGTATCTTTTTCAGGGTGCTTTTTCTTGATTAGGTCTGAAACTTTTGATTTGAGCTTTTTTTGTTTTTCATCTATTTGGTTAATTTCTTCTTTTATTTTTTCATCAAAAGTACCTTGGGTGTGGTAGGATTTTATAAGCGATATTTCTAAGGATTTTTTAGACTCAAATAATTGTTTTTTCTCAAGATTAATCGTTTTTGACTCGGATTCGTTTTGCCAGATTTGTTCCAAATTTTTATTGAAAAACATTGGAGGCTCATTGAATTGGTAAAATACAAAAACTAAAAT
>JBEBDG010000166.1:0-5426 GCA_041157165.1 Bacteroidota bacterium | reverse complement strand
GTTCAACTTTTTGAGATTTCAATTCTTCAACTAATTCATTATGATCCGTGTGTAAAAATCCTGCTGCAATTAGAGCTAATTCACATGGAATTTCACGAATGTTTGTAACATTTTGCTCGTACTTACCATCCTTATTTTCTAAAACGATATCTCCAATTTTTAAGGCAATTAAATCACCTTTTTCATTTTTAATAAATTCCTGCAAAGATATTGACCAATATCTGTCAGCACCTTCTTCATGAGAAGTTGATGTTCTTAGCATATTTGGCCAATTTGGCCAAGGGGTATTTTCAGCTCTTCCTACAGGTGGTTTTGGCATAACTTCGATTTGTGTGATGCTTTTAGCTTTGTGTCTGTTACTAGTACCGACACAATCTGAACCGGTATCACCTCCCCCAATTACTACAACGTTTTTACCCGTTGCAAGTATATTATTATTTACATAATTTTCTCCTTTATGGTTAACCTCCAAGGTGATATTTGCATTACGTTTGTTTTGTTGTGATAAAAATTCCATGGCTGGGAATATTCCCGCAGCATCTGAACCTGGAATATTTATCATTCTTGGGGTAGTTGATCCAGTAGCAATTAAGATTGCATCAAACTCTGATTCCAATTGTTTTATTTTTATATCTTTTCCAATGGAAGTGTTTGTCCTAAATTCAATACCCTCTTGTTTCATAATTTGAACTCTTCTATCAATCGTAGATTTATCTAATTTGAAATCAGGGATTCCATATCTTAATAGTCCACCTATCTGATCTGCTCTTTCAAATACAGTTACATGGTGACCAGCTTTATTTAATTGGGATGCTGCTGCTAAACCAGCAGGCCCCGAACCAACAACTGCCACTTTTTTTTCTGTTCGTTTCGATGGAATTGAAGGAATTACCCATCCTTCCGCATAAGCTTTTTCAATTATTGATTTCTCAATCAATTCTATTGTAACAGGTGGTTTGTTTATGCCTAATACACATGACGATTCACATGGTGCTGGACAAATTCTACCAGTAAATTCAGGAAAATTATTAGTTGTACTTAGGATTTCATATGCATATTTCCAATTTCCTTCATAAACCGCATCATTAAATTCCGGAATAATATTCCCTAAAGGACAACCATTATGACAAAATGGTGTGCCACAATCCATGCAGCGACTCGCTTGTATTTCAGTTTCCGTTTCAGAGGGTAATATTTCAATTTCTCTATAATCATTAATTCTTTCTGATACAGATCTTTTTACAGCTGGAATTCTATCTTTTTCTAAAAATCCTGTTGGCTTGCCCATTTTACTTTATTTTAAGTCGATTTTGATGTCCTTATAAACTTTGTTTTTATCTTCTAATACTTCAGAAACTTGTAAATTTCTGGTATAAAGTGCATGTTTAAAATCAATCGGTAATACTTTTTTAAATAAAGTTTGCAAGGATGCAAAATTATCTAAAATGTATTTTCCTTTAATAGATTTTGTGTTTTCATAATGATTTTTCAAGTAAATATGTACGATATTAACATCTTCCTGATTCAAGTCAGATATTTCCACCATTTCTCTATTTACTTTTGATTCAAAATTATTTTTTTCGTCAAATACATATGCCACTCCACCCGACATACCCGCTGCAAAATTTCGACCAGTTTCACCTAAAATTAAGGCTAATCCGCCAGTCATATATTCACAACCATGATCGCCAATTCCTTCCACTACTACTTTAGCACCTGAATTTCTTACACAAAAACGTTCTCCTGCCATTCCCGCCAAATAAGCTTCACCTGATGTTGCACCATAAAATGATACATTGCCTACAATCGAATTTTCTTCTGCTTTAAAGGGTGCATTTGGCGATGGATAAACAACCAATTTAGCTCCACAAAGTCCTTTTCCAATATAATCATTTGCATCTCCTTCAATTATAAAGTTGATTCCTTTTACAGAAAATGCTCCAAATGATTGACCTGCCGTTCCTTTAAATAAAATATTTATGGTTTCAGGCGGCAAACCTTTCTCGCCGTATTTTTTAGTGATTTCATTGGATAAAATCGTTCCAACAGATCGATTGACATTGATAATGTTTAACTCTCCTGTTGTTTTTTCTTGTTTTTCTATTGAAGCCTTAGCAATTTTCAATAACTCCCAATCTAATTGGTCCTCTAAACCATGTTCCTGCTCCTCACATTTATAAACAGCTACATTTGAATCAACATTAGTTGGATTTAATATTGGACTTAAATCGATTTGTTTAAATTTCCAATGATTACTTAAATCACTTAATTCTAACATATCTACCCTTCCAACCATTTCGTTGATTGTTCTAAATCCAAGTTCAGCCATGATTTCTCTTAATTCTTGCGCTAAGAAATGGAATAAGTTTACAACATGGTCTGCATTTCCTGTATATAAAGCTCTTAACTCAGGATTTTGTGTAGCAACTCCTACCGGACAAGTATTTAAATGACATTTTCTCATCATTATGCAACCTGCTGTTACCAAAGCAGCAGTTGCAACTCCAAATTCTTCAGCACCTAAAAGAGCGGCTACAGCTAAATCTTTTCCGGTTTTTATTTGTCCATCAGTTTGAATCGTTACACGACCTCTTAGTTTATTCTTTACGAGAGTTTGATGTGTTTCTGCCAATCCTAATTCCCAAGGTAATCCCGCATGTCTAATAGAAGACAATGGTGAAGCACCTGTTCCCCCATCATAACCAGCAATCAAGATATGATCAGCATGAGCTTTTGCAACACCTGCAGCAATTGTACCTACACCCGCTTCTGATACTAATTTTACAGAAATTCTAGCTTCACGGTTTGCATTTTTTAAATCAAATATTAACTGAGCTAAATCCTCAATTGAATATATATCATGATGTGGTGGCGGAGAAATTAATCCAACTCCCGGAGTTGAATGTCTCGTTTTTCCAATCCAATCGTCTACTTTATGACCAGGTAATTGTCCTCCTTCTCCCGGTTTAGCACCTTGAGCCATTTTTATTTGCAATTCTTTAGCGTTGGTAAGGTAATTAGCAGTAACGCCAAATCTTCCTGAAGCTACCTGCTTGATAGCAGAATTCATTGAATCTCCATTCGGTAAGTCGTTAAAACGAATGGGATCTTCGCCTCCCTCACCGGTATTTGATTTACCTCCAATTCTATTCATTGCGATAGCTAGCGTGGTATGGGCCTCATATGAAATGGAACCAAATGACATAGCTCCTGTAGCAAATCGCTTTAAAATATTTTCGATTGGTTCTACTTCATCAATTGAAATTGAATGATTTGATTTGAATTTTAATAAACCTCTTAAAGTAATGGCTTTATTACTCTGATCATCTACTAATTTAGAATAATTTTTATAGGTTTTGTAATCATTATTACGGGTTGCCTGTTGTAATAAATGGATTGTTTGTGGATTGAATAAATGCTCTTCTCCTCTCTGTTTCCACTGATAAACCCCACCAACTTCAAGTTTAGGGTTTTCTGTCTTTAATAAGGCATAACCAGATTTATGCTTTATCAAAGCTTCTTTGGCAATAGTATCTAGGTCTATACCATTAATTCTTGAAATTGATCCTGTAAAATAGGAATCAACAACTTCTTTTGAAATACCTAATATTTCAAATATTTGAGCTCCCTGGTAAGATTGTAAAGTAGAAATACCCATCTTTGAGAATATCTTCAATAACTCACCATTTACTGCTTTAATATAATTATATTCTAATTTTTCGTAAGAAATACTCGAATCAATAAGATTCTTTTCTTTCATATTACGAATTGTTTCGAATGCCATATATGGATTGATTGCAGATGCTCCATATCCAATTAAAGTTGCGAAATGATGACTTTCCCAAACATCTCCTGCCTCAAGGATTATTCCGACCTTAGCTCTTTTTTTCGTCCTTATTAAATGATTATGTACTGCTCCTAATGCCAATAATGAAGGAATTGGTGCATGTGAAGAGTCAATACCTCTATCGGTTAATAGGATTATTGAATATCCATCATCAACAGCATCTTCTGCATATTGACATATTCTATCCAATGCTTTTTTCAATACACCCGATTCTCCGGAAGCATTAAATGTCATGTGAATAGATTTTGTTTGAAAATTGGCGTGGTCTATCCAACGAATTTTTTCTACTTCCTTATTCCTAAGAACAGGTTGTTGCATTTCTATTTGTCTACAATGCGATGGACTTTCTTCTAATAAGTTAGATAAACCACCTATATCGGTTAACAATGACATTACCATTCTCTCTCTTATTGGATCAATCGGAGGATTGGTTACTTGGGCAAATAATTGTTTAAAGTAACTTGATAAATGTTGAGCCTTGTCAGACAATACAGCAAGAGGAGTGTCAATTCCCATTGAACCTAACGCTTCTTTTCCAGTTTCAACCATTTGTGCCAATATTACTCTAATATCTTCAGTTGTAAAACCGAAAATTTGTTGTCTGGCAACTAATTCGGTAGATTTTGGCTGCTTATATTCTGATCCAGCCTCAGGCAAATCCTCTACCCTTATTTTATTTTCTTTTAACCACAAACCATACGGCTGTTGCTGGCAAATTTTTTCCTTTAATTCTTCGTCAGGAATAATTCTCCCCTGCTCCATGTCAACAACAAACATTTTCCCTGGTTGAAGTCTTCCTTTTTTTACAATAGTAGATGGATCTAAATCCAAAACACCAGCTTCAGATGCCATAATGACATGGTCATCATTTGTAACCCAATAGCGTGAAGGACGTAAACCATTTCTATCCAATGTCGCTCCTATCATTTTTCCATCAGTGAACGATATGGATGCTGGTCCATCCCATGGTTCCATTAAGGATGCATGATATTCGTAAAAATCCTTTTTATATTGTTCCATTGATTCATTACCATCCCATGCTTCTGGGATTAACATCATCATGACATGTGGCAATGATCTTCCAGTTAAGTACAATAATTCGATTGCATTATCTAAAATGGCAGAATCTGATTGTCCTAATGAACAAACAGGTAAAATCATGTCAAGTTCTTCCTTGCTAAAATATTTGCTTGAAAACAAGGCTGATTGAGCTTGCATCCAAGATGAATTACCTTTTACGGTATTAATTTCACCATTGTGGGCAATAAATCTAAATGGCTGAGCTAATTTCCATTCAGGAAAAGTATTGGTAGAAAATCTTGAATGAACAATTGCTAATGCAGATGTGAAATTTTCTTGATGTAGGTCTACAAAATAGCCTGGTACCTGCATCGTTGTTAACATTCCTTTGTAAATTATTGTTCTACAGGAAAGAGATGTAAAATAAAAATTATTATTTAAGCCAGGAATTGTATCGTTTAATAACTTAGTAACATACTGTCTGAATATGTATAATTTTCTTTCAAAATCGATATCTGTTTTACAAGACTCAGGTCTTTCAATAAATAATTGTTGAATG
>JBEBDG010000165.1:0-5457 GCA_041157165.1 Bacteroidota bacterium | reverse complement strand
GGATAAGGTAAATTTAGATAGCGCCAGCATTGGAAAACAAAAAATGGCTGACATGACTGTCGAACATTCAAAAAATGAAAAATTAGCGAGCGCTGGTGCTGTAGCAGTCAATTTTGCAACTGATAAAGCATCAGTTGAGATGTCAAGCGATGTAGTTGGCAACGCTTCAAAAAATGATAACAAAGCAACAGCGCAAACAACCAAATCCATTGAGGCATTCAAGACTGCCGCCCAAGCCGCAGTTCCAAAATCAGCTCCCATTTTACAAGGCATGGAAAATGTGCTAACCGACTCTACAGAAACCCAATCCAAGGCTGAGGAGGTAATTCCGGAGGTTCAGAAAGCAAAAACTGAAAAATCCCAACAAGGTGCTGATTCGGAAGCATCTGCTCCAGAAGATTTGGAATTCAATAAAAAGGCAGATGATTCCATCAGCGATGCAAAAGAAATAAGTGAAACAACAGGAGTAGTAAAGGATATAGCAGAAGAAGTTGTGAAAGCAGGAAATGTAGCAACACTCAAGGCCATGTGGCAAAAAAGAATCAATGATGCTGAACAAGAACGCGAAAGAATGAAGGGTCAAAAAGGATCAGGAGTAAAATAAATTATTTCCTAGATTCCGTCGAAAACATATCAAATGAAAACCATTCTTCAATCAATAGAATTTTATCATGGCATAGCACTTGTTAGCTGTCCTGTTTCTTCTGCACAACTTGAAGAAATAAAAGAACATCAGTGGTTTGGATTTCAAGAAGAAATTTTTGAAACCCCTCTCATCCCTATTCAACATTCAGCGACCCTCTGGCTAATTGCTGATGAAGAAAAAGCAGCTGGATGGCAAAAAGGAGATGAGGTGGATTTGGAGTTCAACCAATGGACTGTTTACAGACTTGAAATTGACAAGCAAGTATCTGAGACATTCTTATCCCTTCGGCTGACAGGTAAACTTCCCGGAACATTGGAAGAGGCAGTAGTAGCATTTACACTGAAAAAATCTGATCCAGAGAAAATACTTTCATCAGATAATTTTTCCTCAGTCAAAAGTCTTTTCTCCAATTTATTTGAACTTGCAGTAGGTTCAAATGCCAATGAATCCAATCTTAAAACATTGACAAATGCTATCCTGTCCAATAGCATAGATGTAAACAAAGCATTAGACTTAACTTCAACACTTGAAAATTATTTCAAGGAAAAGAATATTCCAGCAGAAAAACATTTGAAAGGATACCGCTTTCAAATTGTTGCCTCTGAAGATGAATGGAATGTAGAAATCGAAACAAATGAAGAAAAAGAGAAACTGTACATCGCATCATATGTGCAGATAGAAGCCGATCCAGATATATTACAGCAAATTCAAAAAGACCTAGATATTATAAATGAAGAAATGGTTACTGGAAATTTTGGATTGATCGGTTCCCCTCTTGCAATTTATTTGAATAGTGAAGTTTTAATCAATGCTTTTACTTCAACCAAGGATTTGAATCTTGCACTGACCCCCATTTATGACAGCATGAAAGCCTTGATTTTAGTGATGAAAGAAAAATACGGTTCACAAATTTCATTCAGAAATTAAAAACTTTCTGTAAGGCTAAATAAAATTTCCTTGTAAATTATTGACCTATAAGCGTTACGTATTTCTTTTTCACCGATCTATAATAAAATTAGAATTATCAAATTTCCTCTTTAAATCTTATTTTGAGTAAAATAGTAAAACATGGAAGTACATCACCCGCATCATCCAACACATAAAAAGAAATGGTCAGAATATATCATTGAGTTTGTGATGTTGTTCACAGCTGTGACTCTTGGATTTATTGCAGAAAACATAAGGGAGGGTATTGCCGAAAAACATAAAAAGAAAGAGTTATTAGCTGCGGTAGTTCACGATTTTAAAACTGATAAATCTGAGATAGAAAGACACCGTGCTATGGTAAAAAGAAGGCTGGAAAATTGTGAGAATTTCAAAAGACTTCTCGAAACGGATGAATCTCAAATCAATATAATTGACTTTTACCGTACTGCAATCTGGCATGCAGAAAACAAGGACTTAATTCTCAATGAAAAAGCCCGGACAGACGCCGAGGCGAAGGGCTATTTTACAAATGAAGAGATTAGTGAATTATCAGGTATATTAAACAAGTTTAATTACTATTATAACGACTATAAGGAACTTAATCTGGGTTGTTTGGAATCTTGTAAAAGATATTATGCTAATATCATTCCTGAACTATTAGATTCAAAACTTGTATTAAAATCTGATTTTATTTGGCAAGAAAATTCTACTACAACAGATAAAGATTTTCAAGGTACATTAAGAAAAACAATAGATAAAAATGTTAAGAATAAAATCTTATTTGATATTTGGTCAAGAAAAACACTCTTAATATTGGAGTTAAACAATTTTGATACACTCAATGCCTATGCAGATAGGGCAATTGGTATTTTGACATCTGAAAAGTTAAAACATTGATGAAAGTATATTTTAAACTTTATGGATCTAAATTGGATTCAAATGTGATGTTTATTTGTCTGGATATCAATTATTGAATCAGATAAATATTTATTCCACACCCTTATATATCGATGTACGCATCTGATTGCCAAAGTAGAAGCCATATGGATTGGGATTTCCAACTGATGCGATTTGTGTCATGAATACTCCAATTAATTTTTTGGATGGATTCACAAAAAAATAGGTTGCATTTGCACCACTCCAAAAAAATTCCCCTTTAGTAGCAGATGATCTGCCTGCTTGTGCTGGATCTTTGACGATTGCAAATCCCAAACCAAAATCATATCCCGGCTCGAGATTCAAAGTGCCCAGCGAATCAGTTACGATGCCATTCCCCAATTTTACATAGTTAGAGGCAGTATTCAATCTAAATTGAATATCCCCAGTTTGATCGGCTATCATAAGGTCGACCGTTTCAGGCTTAAGAATACGCTTCCCGTTCAATTCTCCTTTGTTCAAAAGCATTGTTGCAAAACTCAAGTAATCTTTGGCACTGGAGAACAAAGCATTTACACCAGAATAAATGGTATTATTAGACATACTTGGCTGGTTCTCCAGTCTACGAAGTGTAGAATCTTGATTGAAACCATAAACAACCATGACTCTGTTTTGCTGTTCAGGTGTTAGATTATAGGAAGTTTCATGCATTTGAAGGGGATCAAATATTTTTTCTTTCATATACTCTGATAAATTCTTACCAGAAATAACTTCAACCAATCTTCCAATAATATCTGGCGTAAAGGAATAATTCCATTTACTACCGGGCTCCCACATCAAAGGAAGTTTAGACAATGCTGTTACTCTTTCACCCAGGGTTTTGACAGAAGGATTCATGATGAGCGCAGTCCAAATTTCCTTATCATATGCTATTGTCGCAATACCATGGCTCATTCCGGCAGTGTGACTCAAAGCCTGGCGAATTGTAACTGGCATTGATGATGGATGGGTGCCAGAGGAACTGCCTTTTGTTGGGTCATTGACTACCTGAAGATTTGAAAACTCTGGGAGATACTTAGAAACAGGATCGTCCAATTGAAATTTACCCTCTTCGTATAGTGTCATCAGTGCTACGGATACAATAGGTTTGGTCATTGATTGGATAAAATAAAGTTCATTGCCTTTCATGCTATCACCCGATTCACGATCTCTAAGACCGTAGGATTTATTATAAATCAATTTACCATCCTTGTATACCATTCCTTGAACACCTATCAGTCTTCCTTCCTTTACTTCAGCAGATAAATAATTATCATAATCTGAGAAATTAGCCTGTACAGATTCTTTCTGTTGTTGACAACCCACCATGATATAGATGAGTGAAGTCAAGAAAAGTAATTTTCTCATAAGAAACATTTTGAAATTTAAAATCAATGTAATGAAAATATGAAAATACTTTACTTGGTGAAAATTTGTTTCTTGAAATGGGTTTAAGTGAACAACAAAAGACTTCTATCTACTTAACCATATTGTGCTCGTTTCTGTGCTCGCTAAATAAAAAACCCTTGTAAGTGATTGACCTACAACGAATAGTAAATTTTTTGAAAATAAGGTTTAGTCTTTGTAAATTATGTGAAATGATTCAAGATGATTCTTCTCAATAAACTAGATAATCTTCTAACGCAAAATTTTCGTAATAGATTCAGTAAAATCATTTTATACATAGCCATTATCAGCTTCTTAGCGCATTTGACCCTGTATTGCATAAACATATACTTCCCGATTAATCATACAGAAAAATTACTGTTGACCCCCATCAATGCGATTTACACTCCTTTTTCTTTTTTATTGGCCTATGAAGCATATTTGCTCTTGTATTATTTACCGCAATCCACTAGCATATACATTGGGAAACAATACGAAATAATAACTTTGATTTTAATACGTGGAGTATTCAAGGATATTACTCACCTGAATATGGAAATCTCTGGTTTAGTTAATCAATTTTACAATAAACTTTGGTACGATCTCGCTACTGTTGCAATTGTGTTTGGACTCATTTTTATTTTTTACAAAATAAACAAACGACAAAGTTCTTCACCTTCTTCTTTGCAATCAAACTCAATTGAATACTCAGCTATACAAAAATTCATTACTTCTAAGAAAAATCTTTCATTGCTGTTAATGGTTATCACTTTTGTATTGGGAGCATACTCCCTAATCGATTGGATATTCAGTAATTCAGCTGAACACAATCTACAAACAGCAATAGATATCAACGGTGTATTTTTTGATCATTTTTTTTCACTTCTGATCATCAGCGATGTGATTATACTTTTACTTTCACTTTTTTATACCGATGATTACTCACTTATAATCCGTAATTCTAGTTTTGTAATTTCTACAATTTTATTAAAACTTTCATTTTCTGCTTCTGACATCATGGAGCAAATTTTGATTGTGGTTGGAGTTTCTTTTGGAGTAGTAATGTATGCTTTATCAAATCTTTTTGAAAAGCTAAAAAGATAATGTTCAAAACAACTTTTATTCACATATTTATTCTTTCTTTAAACATATTAATTTTAAACAAGACAGCATAAGATATAGGAATAACTGATCCAAAATTGTTCAAAAACAATAATCTTTCAATTAATTTTTTTATAATATGAATATTAAAATGTTTTTAGCTTTTTCTTTTCTGCTATCGATTGGGGTTCATGCCCAAAATAATGAATCGTTACTCAATGCACATATTCAAAAACTTACAAATGCAAAATCTTATGCCTTAAATATTTTAAATTCTATGAACGATGAAAAATTGAATTTCAAACCTGTGAATGAAGAAATGACTTTTAAGGAGCAAATCCTTCACATTGGAGAGAATATTTATTGGCTAAGTGCAACCTATTTAAAAGAAGAAACAAGACAACCAATGAACCTAAAAAGTGGGATGGAGGGAATTAACAAAAAAGAACTACTAATTATTTTAAGTGAAGCATATGATTATG
>JBEBDG010000164.1:0-5491 GCA_041157165.1 Bacteroidota bacterium | reverse complement strand
TTTTTCATTGGATAAAAAAACAATACAACACACTCCTATATTAAGCCCTGTAAAAACCGTACCATCTGTAATCGGGATGAATCTTCGAGACGCACTTTTTACCTTGGAAAACAGAGGTTTAAAAGTACGAGCTAATGGAATGGGCAAAGTAGTTGCACAATCGATTGCACCTGGCACGCCTTTGCAAAAAAATATTCAATTAAATATAACACTGAATTGAAATGAAACATTTTTTTGACTTATTCGAACAAAATTATCCCCTGAAATTTCTTGGAGATAATCAAGAAATTGCAGAATTGTTTTTCGATTCAAGAAAAGCCAAAAAAAACAGTGTTTTTTTTGCCATTCCAGGCACCCAAGTAGATGGACATCAATTCATTGACCAAGTTATAAATGCTGGATGTACATGCCTGGTTTTAGAAAAAATTCCCGAGCAATTACCTAATAACGTAAGTATCGTACAAGTGAAAGATGCCAATGAGGCATTGGCATCCGCAGCGGGAGCTTTTTATGATTTTCCTTCCAAAAAAATCCAATTAGTAGGTATCACCGGAACCAATGGAAAAACAACTAGTGTTACCTTATTATTTGAATTATTTAAAAATTTAGGTAATCGGTGCGGACTCATTTCTACTGTTCAAAATAAAATCCAAGATCAAGTAATTCCGTCTACTCATACAACACCAGATGCTTTGCAATTGAATCAATTATTGGCGGAAATGGTACAAGCTGGCTGTACCCATGTGTTCATGGAGGTAAGCTCACATGCAGTGGTTCAAAAAAGAATTCATGGTTTAGACTTTAAACTTGCCATTTTTTCAAATATTACAAGAGACCACTTAGATTTTCATCAAACTTTTGATGAATACATTAAGGCAAAAAAAGGATTTTTTGATATGCTTGGTAAACATTCCATTGCACTTACCAATGCGGATGACAAAAGAGGAGAGGTCATGTTGCAAAACACATCTGCTACAAAAAAAACATATGGAATTCTGCACATTGCAGATTTTAAAGGAAAAATTCTTTCCAATGAAATAAGTGGCCTGCAATTGAATTTTGATGGAAAGACTTTTCATGCCCAACTAATTGGAAATTTTAACGCGTATAACCTATTAGCCATTTATGCGAGTGCAATTCTCTTAGGAGAAAACCAAGAAGAAGTAATTTTACAATTATCTAATTTACGAACAGCTCCAGGTCGTTTTGAACAATTTGTTGGAATAGATCAAAAAATGGGTATTGTAGACTATGCACATACTCCTGATGCCTTGGAAAATGTTTTAAAAACTATTCAAGCCATACGACAAAAGAATCAAAAAATAATTACGGTAATTGGATGTGGGGGAAATAGAGATACTGGGAAAAGACCCATTATGGCAGAAATTGCCTCAAAATTAAGTGACTATGTTGTATTAACATCAGACAATCCAAGAATGGAAGACCCTGCTGTTATTTTACAACAAATGGAAGCAGGCATTCCGAAAAATAAAACTTTAGCATACCGAATTATCAATGATCGTAGAGAAGCTATTCGAATGGCTATAAACGAAATTGCACAAGCGGGAGATATTATTTTAGTAGCGGGCAAAGGACATGAAACGTACCAGGATATACAAGGAGTAAAACACCACTTTGATGACAAGGAAGAAATTAAGTATTGGCTTAAATCTTAAATTAATTACCTATTTTTGTGCAAATTTGTAAATTCATTCAAAACTCAAAACAAAAATGCTCTATTATCTATTTGAATATTTAGACAAACAATTAAATGTTCCAGGAGCAGGGGTTTTTCAATACATTACTTTTCGAGCCTTTGCAGCTATCATTACCTCATTAGGTATTGCAGCTATTTGGGGAAAGGCAGTTATTTATCGCTTACAAAGATTACAAATTGGTGAAGAAATTCGTGATTTAGGTTTAGAGGGTCAAATGGCTAAAAAAGGCACTCCAACCATGGGGGGCTTTATTATTTTATTATCCCTTATCATTCCTACCCTATTATTTGCTAAAATCACCAACGTTTATATTATCCTTTTGCTTATCTCTGCAATTTGGTTAGGGGCAGTTGGTTTTGCAGATGATTATATAAAAGTCTTTAAGAAAAATAAAGACGGGTTATCTGGAAAATTAAAGATTGTAGGACAAATTGGTTTAGGTGTAATTGTTGGAGCAACAATGTATTTAAATGATTATGTTAAAATTCGCTTTTTCAATCCTGATCAAACTTTTCATGACTCCAAATCGTTACTAACGACCGTTCCTTTTTTGAAAAATAATCAATTCGATTATAACATGTTACTGCCGGATTTCGTACCGGATCAATATGTTTGGATTGTTTATATTCTAGTAGTCATTTTTATCATTACAGCTGTTTCAAATGGTGCAAACATTACTGATGGATTGGATGGGTTAGCAGCAGGTACCTCGGTAATCATAGGTATTGCATTAGCTATTTTAGCCTATGTATCTGGAAATAAAGTAATTTCCCAATACCTAAACGTTATGTTTATCCCCTACTCGGGAGAATTAGCTATTTTTTGTGCAGCCTTCGTAGGAGCTTGTATTGGATTTTTGTGGTATAATACCTATCCTGCCCAAGTTTTCATGGGTGATACAGGTAGTTTAATGTTGGGTGGAGTAATTGCCACTTTAGCCATAGTTATTCGTAAAGAAATGTTAATCCCTGTTTTGTGCGGAATATTTTTAATTGAAAATTTATCAGTTATCATACAAGTAACCTATTTCAAATACACCAAGAAAAAATATGGTGAAGGTAGACGAATATTTTTGATGTCACCATTACATCATCATTTTCAAAAGAAAAATTACCATGAGGCAAAAATCGTTACACGATTTTTTATTGTTGGTATCATTTTAGCTGTTCTTTCATTAGTAACCCTTAAATTGCGATAAGCGCACCTCACCTTGAGTACCATCCGTCTACATCCAAGAGCATCTGCTTTTAATGAAATTATTCCCCTACCTGCTTCTAAGTCAGAAAGCAACAGAGCATTAATTATAAATGCTTTGGCAAATGGTTCAATAGAAAATTTAAGCAATTTGGCAGAGGCTAGAGATACGCAAACCATGATTCGATTGTTGTCAGAAAATGGAGATATAGCAGATGTGTTAGATGCAGGAACTACGATGCGTTTTTTAACTGCTTATTATGCCGTTTCGGGACAGATTAAAAAAATGACAGGCACCCAAAGAATGTGTGAAAGGCCTATCGGTATTTTGGTGGACGCATTAAGAGAATTAGGTGCAAATATTGCTTATGAAAATATAGAAGGTTATCCTCCTATGCAATTAAAAGGTTTTTCCTATTCTGGAAAATCAAAAATTCAAATGAGAGGAGATGTTAGTTCCCAATTTATCTCGGCTATTGTAATGCTTGCCCCTTTATTACCTGAGGGCCTAACTTTGCAAATAGTTGGTGAATTAGGTTCAAAACCCTACATTGAAATGACACTGGCTCAAATGAAGCATTTTGGAATTTCAGCTCAAACAAATTGGGGAAAAGGTGAAATACATATTCCATCGCAAGCCTACAAAAGTATTCCATTTGCCATTGAATCTGATTGGTCGGGTGCAAGTTATTGGTATTCCTTGGTTGCACTTTCTCCAGACCCAACGAGCCAACTTGAGTTGTTAGGTCTAAAAGAAGATTCCTTGCAAGGAGATTCTGCAATCAAAGACATCATGCTTCCTTTGGGAGTTAAAAGTACCTATACCGGTAGAGGTTTTTTATTAACAAAAGTTGAATCTGTTAACGAATTAGCTTGGGATTTTACAGACTGTCCTGATCTTGCTCAAACCATTTGTGTGGTTGCCGCCATCAAGCAAATTTCCATGACCTTAACCGGTTTAGAATCATTAAAAGTAAAAGAAACCGATCGAGTGCTTGCCCTTCAAAATGAATTGGCTAAAATAGGAGCAAGTCTAAATGAGATAGAGAAGAATCATAAATACATCATTAAGAGTAATTTTTCCCCAGGAAATATTCCAACAATTGAAACATATGATGACCACCGAATGGCGATGGCATTTGCTCCAATTGGTGTTATACAAGAAATTATAATTAAAGAACCAGAAGTTGTTGGAAAATCTTATCCAAGTTTTTGGAAACATCTTCAATTAGTCCTCAAAACCTCCTAAAACAAATGAAAAAGATCTTTTTTTTAAGCTTTTGTCTTTTATCAGGCATTACGTTATTTGCTCAAAAAACAATTTTACATTGCGGTAAACTAATTGATACTAAAAATTTAAAAGTAAACGAAAAGGTAAGTGTTATCATTCAAGGAAATAAAATCATTTCTGTTGAAAATGGATATATCAAAGGAGAGATAGGTGATAAAATAATTGATTTGAAAAATCAAACAACGATGCCTGGACTCATTGACATGCATGTTCATTTAGAAAGTGAAACTAATCCAAATGCCTATTTAGATCGATTTACAAAAAATCCAGGGGATATAGCCTATCAGGCCTTGGTATATGCCAAAAGAAATTTATTGGCTGGATTTACCACTGTAAGAGATTTAGGTGGCAGCCATGTGGTTATTTCATTACGAAATGCCGTAAACAAAGGGATGGTAGAAGGACCAAGAATTTATACTGCTGGCGTTTCCATTGGATCAACTGGCGGACACGCAGATGATTCAAATGGATTGAATGAAACATTCAAAAAAGACTTAGGACCAGAAGATGGCGTAGTAAATGGTGTAAGAGATGCTCAGAAAGCAGTTAGACAACGATACAAAGAAGGGTCAGACTTAATTAAAATCACCTCAACTGGTGGTGTTTTAAGTTATGCAAAAGATGGTATGGGGGCTCAATTTACAGAAGAGGAAATAAAAGCAATTGTTACGACTGCAAAAGATTATGGTTTTAGAGTTGCTGCCCATGCCCATGGTGTAGAGGGGATGAAAAGGGCTATCATTGCCGGTGTAAATTCTATCGAGCATGGTACATTCATGAATGAGGAGGTTATGGAATTGATGAAAAAATATGGAACGTATTACGTTCCAACGATAATTGCAGGAAGATCAACAGCTGATTCCGCGCAAAAACCAGGATACTATCCAGAAATGGTTCGTAAAAAAGCCTTAGAAATAGGCCCAAAAATTCAATCAACATTTGCAAAAGCCTATAAAGCAGGAGTTAAAATTGCCTTTGGTACCGATGCAGGCGTATTTGGACATGGAAAAAATGGCTATGAATTTCTTTTAATGAATGAAGCAGGTATGCCTGCCCTTGAAACGATTCAAGCGGCCACTGTACATGCAGCTGAATTGTTGGGTCAAAGTGAAAACCTTGGGACCATTGAAGCTGGAAAATTAGCTGATATTATCTCTGTCGCTGAGAATCCTCAGGATAATATCAAAACCATGACACAAGTAAAATTTGTCATGAAAGATGGAAAAATTTATAAAAATAACTAAGCTAGAGACTTATCCCTAGATTTAAGCCATTCTAAACAACCAAA
>JBEBDG010000163.1:0-5498 GCA_041157165.1 Bacteroidota bacterium | reverse complement strand
CAATCTCAAAAAGACGGTGTTGTTTTCCAGGGCGAAGATTCCAGAGAATTTTGGCAACGTGCAGAAGAGCGTAACAGAGGAACCGCCCAATTATACAATCAATTGGGTTTAGCAGAATACGAAGCCATGGAAGCTTTTGTACGTTGGAGATTTTAATGCTGTATCAGGGCATCATATAGAACTTCGGCGGAATGTAAAGCTCTACGCTTCGTACCGTCGTGTATTTGATGCCTACAGCTTGTCCCAGAAGCTACAATAAACACTTCATCTGGTTGGGCACGCACTGTTGGAAATAAAACTAACTCTCCAATTTGCATTGATAAATCATAATGTTCCTTTTCATACCCAAAAGAACCAGCCATTCCACAACACCCAGAAGGAATCAATTGCACTTCATAATTTTCAGGCAATGATAGCGCCTTTTTGGCTGGTATTAAAGAGGAAATAGATTTTTGTTGACAATGTCCATGTAATTTTAACAAACGCTTTTCCTTCGTAAAAGCGGAGCGTTGGATGCGTCCCGCATCCAATTCATTGGACAAAAATTCTTCTAATAAGAAAACATTCTTGGCTAAATTATTGGCTGCATCTACCAATTCTTCATTTACTAAATCCGGATACTCATCTCTAAAAGTCAATAAAGCAGATGGCTCTAAACCAACCATTGGTATTTCTTTTGTAACTAATTCGGCAAACAATTTTACATTTCTGTTGGCAATTTGCTTTGCCTCATCCAACATACCTTTTGACAAATAAGCTCGACCCGAAATAGGGTGATTTACAATTTTTACTTCATACCCTAAACCCTCTAATAATAGTACAGCTTTCTGGCCAACCTCTACATCATTGTAATTGGTAAACTCATCTATAAACAAGATTACCGATTTCGCCAAATCCGTAGATTTCACATTTCTGTTCATCAACCATTTACGAAGCGTTTGCTTGCTCATCAGTGGCATGGTTCGATCGGGATGAAAACCTATCATTTGATTTGAAATTCGTCTCAACCAAGTTGTCCCCATCACCAAATTATACAAATAAGGAACCTTTGATGTAAGGGAAGAAATTTTTGCAAAATTGCCCACCAACCAACTTCTTAAAGGCAAGCCCTTTTCTTTTTGGTATTGGTACAAAAATTCCATTTTTAATTTGGCTACATCTACGTTAGAAGGGCATTCTGATTTACACCCTTTACAAGCCAAACACAAATCCATCACTTCCTTTATTTCATCATGAGCAAAGCGATTTGATTGTGTAGAATTAGTTAAAAACTCACGTAAAATATTGGCACGTGCTCTCGTAGTTTCTTTTTCATTGCGAGTAGCCATAAAAGAAGGACACATTGTTCCCCCTGAAACTGGTGTCTTTCGACAATCTGCCGAGCCATTGCATTGCTCAGCGTGTTGTAGAACGTCTTGATCTTGATAACGAAAGGCTGTTTTAAATGCTGGGGTTATTTGTCCGGCTTCATACCTTAAAAAAGTATCCATTGGTGGTGTATCCACAATTTTATTTGGATTAAAGATACCCTTGGGATCCCACCATGATTTCAATTGACGCATCAATTGATAATTTTTCTCACCGACCATCCAAGGAATAAACTCTCCACGCAATCGACCATCCCCATGTTCTCCTGAGAGGGAACCTTTGTATTTTTTAACTAATTTGGCAATTTCTTCAGCAATGGTACGAAACAATTCATGACCAGATTTGGTCTTTAAATTGATAATCGGTCTTAAATGCAACTCACCGGAGCCTGCATGCGCATAATGAACGCAATACAAATTATGGACCGATAGAATTTGGTTAAATTCTGCTATGAAATCTGGTAAGTCATTTACATCTACAGCAGTATCTTCAATTACAGCAACTGCTTTTTCATCTCCAGGAAGATTAGACAAAAGTCCTAATCCAGCCTTTCTTAAATCCCAAACCTTTTTTACATCTGCCCCAGATACATATGGAAAATGATATCCTAAATTCTCAGCAAGCATTGCCTTTTCCAGTTTCTTTGCCTGAACTAATAACTCTTCTGGATCATCTGAACGAAGCTCAACAACTAAAATAGCTCCCGGATCGCCTTCTACAAAAAATCGATTTTGTCTTTGTTCGGGATTTGCCTTCGTGCATTCCAGAATATAATGATCCATTAATTCAGAGGCGGATGGATTGAATCGCAAAGCAATAAGATTGGCTCGCAATGCCTCATCTACTGAATTGAAATGGGCACAAACCAATCCAATATGTGAAGGCGGTAATGGATCTACATGTAACTTGATTTTGGTAGCAAAGCACAATGTACCCTCTGAACCTGCGATAAGATTACAAAAATTAAATGGAATCTTACCACCAACAAACGCATCAGAATTAGCAATAAAATCCAAGGCATACCCAGTATTTCTGCGATCAATACTAGGCTTAGGAAACTCTTGATTAATTTCTTCAATCACCTCTTTCCTACCAATTTCATTCAGCGTTTGAGTATAAATAGAGTGAAGACGAGAACTACTAGGTAATTTTTTCAAGGTCTCGTGTGGATTTTCTGCTTTAAAATGCACAAAAGTTCCATCAGATAAAAAACCTTCAATTTCTAATATATGATCTCGCGTGGAACCATAAACGACAGAATTTGAACCACAAGAATTATTACCTACCATACCACCAATCATAGCACGGTTGGCAGTAGATGTTTCGGGACCAAAAAATAATCCATGCTTTTTCAACTCTACATTCAACACATCTCGTACTACCCCAGGTTCTACCCACACGTAAGATTCCTCTTTATTGACCTCCAAAATTTTTGTGAAAAACTTTGAAACATCTACCACAATACCCTTCCCAACTACTTGACCTGCTAAAGAAGTACCAGCAGTTCTTGGAATTATGGGTAATTGATTTTGATCTGCAAATCGAATAATGGTTTCAATGTCTTGTATAGTCTCGGGAATAGCTACTGCTAAAGGCATTTCACGATAGGCAGAAGCATCTGTTGCATACAGCGTCTTCATAACCTTATCCGTGTACAAGCTGCCTTGTAATTTTTCAGATAATTGACTTAACTGGTGATTTATTATACTTTCTGAAATCATTGAAACTTTATCTATTGCGAATTGCAAAGTTAACCAAACCTAGGCTTAGTAACAATTGTGCAAGAATATAAGTGCACATTACAGCAAAAGAATTTCCAGAAAATGAGGACACAAATTTATTATAAGCCAGTAGGCTATCGGACAAAACGAAAAAAATAGAGCCTAAAAAGACAATCCAAAAATTTCTTTTTTCGTCATATGCTTTCCTTAAATAGGCAAAAAAGGCCATAGATCCCAATGAAACACTGTATAATACTACTGGGATTTTCAATGGACTTTCAATTCCTCCCCATAAAATTTTTAAAAAGAAAAAAACATAGCAACCAAAAATTAAAGCTACCAAAGAGTCCTTTATCCAATGAATATGATATAATCTTATAGGTTTTATAAAACTTGAAATGTATAAAATTTGCATTACCAAAAAGCTACCAAGTCCCAATGGAAAATATAACGGAGCAGAAAACATCAAAAAAACATCACCCAGCCACGCAAAAAATAAAATCCACAAAATGCTTTTAGCCTTTTTTAGTCCCAAATTATCAATCACCCAACCCATTAAGGTAATCATCAACAATGGTTTGGTAATCAATCGAACATTATCCAGATGATTGGGAAATATTGCAATCAATAATTCAATTAAAGAAATGAGGAGGTATAAATAAAAGTACTTAAATTTAGTAATCATGATATTTTACCTTAAGGATTGATTGCCTATTTATTTTATATTTGTACATACAATAGTAATCTGAATGCTGATTAAAAACAAAAAAAACTTATTATACTTTGGATTATTAATTGCCGTATTATTTCTTGGCACCTACCTTCGAATGTATCATTTGGATCAATTTTCAATTGCAGGAGATGAATTTTATACTGTTTTAAGTTCAAATTATGTTTCCCAAGAAGGTGGTTTACAAAACTTTTTGAATCAAACCAGTTTTACCAATAAAGATTGGAAACCTAGCAATGACCTTCAAGATTTGTTCTTCTCAATGGCCCGAAGAGATAATGGAAGCGGATTTTTATATTTATTCCTTTTACATTATTGGATAAAATTAGTTGGTTTTGAAGATTGGGGATTGCGCCTATTTTCGGTATTGATAAATATAGTATTAGTCACAGGCGTTTTCTTTTTTTGCAAAAATCATCTAAAATCAAAAATAACGGGCCTTTTAGCAACTTCATTTGCATGTATTTCTCCTTTTCTTATATCCTATTCCCAAGTTGCGAGAACCTATTCCCTTGTTTTTTTAATGGCATTAATTTGTAGCCATTATTTTTTAATAACACTTCGTTCTGAAAAAAATAATCAATGGAAGCCCTTTATTTGGTATGGAATATTTGCATTTTTAACTTTAATGTCTCATTATTCAAGTTTTGTAATACTAATATTTCAAGCAGGATTTTTATTGATTTTCTCTTGGAAAAATCTATTGAGTCATTTTTTAAAATATCTAGTAGCAGCCTTAATCCCAATCATTGGGATGGCGATATGGTTAAATTCACCAGGCGGATCTTATTCATTCAATGCAATTGAAGTGAGCAAAATTTATTACAATCAAGTAGCGAGTGCTGGAGGTAATGAATGGTTACATTTAATCTCAATTAAATCGGTCGGCACTCAACTCCTCAAAGTTTTTGCCATGTCAAACATATTTTTTGATCAATTAGGCATGGAGGCTCTTGGAAAGAGAAATTTTATTTTAACCGGACTCATTGCAGGAGTTTCTATTCTCCTCCGACAACAAAATCAGATTAAATTAAAAGTGGGTTTATTGATAGCATTAGATTTAATTTGTTTTATAGTCCTATTTAACTTTGTAACAAACCACGGTATTAATTTCATCATCCTTTATTTACTTATAATTTTAACTTTTTCTCATTTCAAGGAAATTATCCCCCAGTCGATTCAAGAAAAATATATATTAGGAATCTATCTATTCTCTTTCATTAGTCTGGTTTTATTTGGACTTATGGATGGTAATACATTTAGAATTATACCTCGTTATGCAGGTTTTGGTTATGTATTTGGCATTATATTTAGTTGTATTTTTATTATTAAAATTTGGCAAAGGCAACAAACTAATTCGAATTATCTAATTGCTTTTTTATGTTTGTTTACTGCAATTAGTACCAAATCTTTAATTAGTGATATTTATAATGACAAGATGGAACCCTATTTTTATTCATGGCCAAAAGCCAGGTCTAAAAATCAATACATCATTGCATCAAAAAAGATAGATAAAATGTATATGAAAGGAGATACAGTTATCTATCCTTCTTTCGTATATAAAAATTCTAAATTTGAGGTGGGTATGCCACATCATTCCGTTCAAGTAGCACAATATATGAATTTATATTTGAATCAATCACCCAAAGAAATCTATCAAAAGATCGATACAACTAATT
>JBEBDG010000162.1:0-5527 GCA_041157165.1 Bacteroidota bacterium | reverse complement strand
GTTGCCTGCAATAAGTCTGGTTTCAAAGCAGTGAGAGCTGACGAAGTAAAACAGACTTATCTAATACACCTTGATATATTGCAGAAGCTCATTGAAAGCCCTATGGCAATTTGTGACTTGAGTAACAGAAATCCAAATGTTTTATTTGAACTTGGACTTAGACAAGCATTTGATAAACCGACAGTATTAGTTCAACAATGCGAAACTCCAAAAATCTTCGATATTTCCCCATTGAGATATACGGAATACAGAAAAGAACTCAAATACAGAGAGGTATTAGAAGACCAAGACTTTATTGCAGAGGCTTTAACTGCCACCAAAGAAGCTACAGACAAAGGAGAAGGAATTAACTCAATTGTTAGTTTATTATCCTTATCAAGCCCTGCCTCTTTAAAGAATGTTTCAGACAATGACACCGCTAAAATGATGCAAATAATTATGTCCGAAATGAATGATTTAAGAACGGATTTCAGACATACATTGAGAAGAATAGCAGACAAGGAGATCGTGACAAATGAAATGTCTAATCGTTTTGAAATGGAATTTGATAGGGCAAAACATGATTTTAGAAAATTATAGGAAATCTCTACAAGTAATGCACCAATTGAAATGGTGAAAGAATTTTACGACAGACTTCAAAATAGGTTAATGCGTCTAATGGAAAATAATATGCCACTGAGAATGAGGGAAGCCGTAAAGGATATGATTATGGACGCAGAACGAATAATTTCAAGACATGGTCGAGGAGACAAGAAGTAGAATGGTTAACAGCGAACAGCACATTTACAATAGGCGGGGTTTTGTACTCCACATCGCCACAATCACTACCGGCAAGGCCTGATGGGTATCATCATCCAAGTCCGTAGACGCCACTTTTGCTACTTTCATTTTACCAACCATATACCCCACCAAAATAATTCTTTCAATGAAATTATCTAAAATTCAAATATCAAACTTTAAGTCAATTAAAGACCTGACGATAGAATTTCCTGAATCAGGAATTTTGGTTCTCGTTGGAGAAAACAACGCAGGCAAATCTAATATCATAAGAGCAATAGATGCAATTTGTGGCGACTCTTGGTATGGACGTGAAAAACTAGAAGACCACGACTACTATCTAAGAAACAAGGAAAACCAAATACAGATAAATCTTTTCTTTGACAATGGAAAATTCGTAAACTTTTGTCCGACACCAAATGATTGGGGTATCAAATATTTTTTGGATTGGTCAGGACGAAATAAAATTCCCTTTGGAAGTCCGTCAATAAAGGAAGACTTCCCTTCCACATACTTGGGGGCTGACAGAACATTTGATAAGCACTTATCATTTTACGATTGGACATTAATAGGTAGAATCAGAAAAGCATTTCATAAAAAGATAACCGATGAGCTAAAAATAGAAATTGAACAAGGATTTGAAAGCGTAATTGATTCATTCCATAAAGTCCCGGGTTTCACAAGTTTTCTTGATGACTTTTCAAAGCAATTCAAACTTTTACTACCAAGTGGAAAAGGGCATATGAAAATTGATTTCAAACCTTTTACACCAGCAAACTACTTTAAAACAATGCAAATTCTTGCATTAGACCCTAATCAGTCAGACAAACCAATTGATGTTGATGAATTAGGTGAAGGAGCAAGAAATATGATTTTAATTGCTTTACTAAGAAGTTACGCTCATAATTTTAAAAATAGTGGTGGAGTAAATGGTGTCCTTGCCCTTGAAGAGCCTGAATTGTTTTTACATCCCCAAGCGAGAAGACACCTTTCAAAGGTATTACGAGATCTTGCAGAAACAGGCATACAAGTAATCATATCAACACATTCAGATTCATTTATAGACACTGAATATTTTGATTCTATAGGTCGAGTCGTGAAGATTCCAGATTTAGAAAATGAAGGAAAAGAATCAACTTCACTAATTCAGGTTTCAAAAAATAACTTAGTTGACTATGCAATAAAAACAGGCGTCCCCGAGAAAAAGATTAGCATTGACAATATTCAACCTTTCTATAAAACGACATCAAACCATAGACTGAATGAAGGTTTTTTTGCTAGGTGCTTAATCTTAGTGGAAGGAGAAACAGAAGAACTTGCATTACAAGAATACTTGACTGTTTTAGGTGTCGATTGTGATGCTTTTGGCATATCAATAATTGAAGTAAAAGGTAAAAATCAAATACCCAAATACTGGCGCCTTTATTCAGCCTTTCAAATTCCAATAATCGTCATCTTTGACAATGATAATTCCGAAGTCAAACAAAGCTCAAATAAAAATATAGCAGCTTGTTTTGGTTTGGAAATTGAAGACATTGTGAACGAAGTCGATGGTTACAAACATATCATTACAACAAATGAACTTTGTGAAACAGACATATTGATTCTTGAGAAAGACTTTGAAACAGCTGTTCAAAATGACTTGATAAAAAAAGGCTATGATGGTTTATATCAAGCATTAGAAAATCAAGCTAAAGAACTTATTAAACCCTTGAAAAATCAACAAAAGGGTGCAATTGCAAGAGAAATTGCACGAAACATTCAAGACCAAATTGGAGATTATGTTCCAGACTTTGTAAACCACCTTGCTGAAACTATTTCTAAAAAGATAAATTTGAGTTAATGAAGACAAGAACGCCAGCCACTAACACGGGTTTTGCGTCAGGCAGGTTGACGTGCAAACTTGGAGCTTTGTGCTTCGTATCAAGTTTTCTGTTAGCAGACAGTTTAATGCTTCGAAATCGCCAACTTCTTGTAGCTGCATACCGTTATGGGCAACCGTAAACGACAACACGAACAAAGACAAGGACAATGGCAAAATCAAAAAATGACAAATTGAAAACAGCAATATTTCTTGGTGCAGGTGCTTCTGCTGCCGAAGGTGCTCCCATTCAGACAAATTTATTTAAGGACTACTTTAATTTAATTAGAGAGCGGGGACGATTTGTAACTCCTGAACACGAGAGAGAATTAGCAACATTTTTTGCGTTGATGTTCGACATAGATGTAGATAACGGGAATCTTGACAATGCACTCTTTCCAACATTTGAAGAAGCACTTGGTGTTCTTGATTTAGCAGACTTAAAAAATGAATCATTTAAAGACTTCACCAACATAAATTTCGCAAGTAATAGCGGACGGATTAAATTTTTAAGATTGTATTTAGTCTATTTAATGGCTGACATCATTGATAATAGTTTAAGAACAAGCAAAAACATTCACAGAAAACTAGTTAGAAAACTTAAAGACAATGGCGACCTCTCAAAAACAATATTTCTAACAACGAACTACGACATTCTGTGCGATAATGCTATAATTGACCTTTATCCAGAAAACAAAGTTGATTACGGAGTTGACTTTGTTAACTACAAAGAAGGGAGTTTCGTAAGACCTGATAATGACAGCATTAAATTGTTAAAACTACACGGTTCATTAAATTGGCTTTATTGTCCGACTTGCAACAATCTTAGAATTACACCATACGAAAAAGGAGTTTATACGTTAATGGTTGACCCATCTTCTTCATATTGCCAGAAATGCAAAACCGTATATTCTCCAATAATAGTTCCTCCGACATTTTATAAGGACTTGTCAAAGGTGTTTCTAAGTCAAGTATGGAACAGAGCCGAAAATGAACTATCCGAAGTTGAGCAATTAATCTTTTGTGGCTATTCTTTTCCTGATGCTGACATTCACATAAAATATTTGATCAAGAGAATTCAAAAGAACAGACGAAATCCGCAGTCTTTAAAAATTACAGTGATAAACAATCATACAGGTAAGAAAAACGAAACCAAAGAAGAAGAAAAACTAAGATTCCAAAGGTTTTTAGGATACAATGTAAACTACACAGACTTTGGATTTGAAGACTTTGCAAATGACCCGAAAATTGTAATGTAATGACAACAACCACGACTTTGAAAACGAGAACGGCAGCCCATAACAGCACCTACCCAAAAGGCGGGGTTTCGTGCTTCGCAGACAGTTTTGTGGTAGCAGAAAGTTCAGTTCTCCGAATGAAATTTAGTGGTAAAAATCCCGCCCTTCGGGTAGCTGCAAAACGTTAGCAGCAAATTTAGCACGACATCAAACAGAAAATAAAAAAAATATGTTTGCAAAATCCTACGACATAGCAAAAAGCTTTACTCATCCATTGGTGGTGACAATTCGGTTTTTAGACAAAACTATAGACAGTGGGCTTGGTGCCTTTGTAATTATTAATAATGATGGTTGGTTGATGACTGCGGCCCATAACCTTGGGGCTGCTTTTGCCTTCAATCAACATCAGCAGGAACTAAAAGACCATAATGAAAAAGTCGAAAAAATAAATGCTAATAAACAAATTAAAGACCATAAACGAAAAGCAATGGCTAAAGCAATTAAGCCAAATCCAAAGTGGATTACTGACTTTGCAATAATGTTAGGTGGACAACCAATTGCAATTTTAGAATATCACATCCACGGAGAAAACGACATTGCTTTTCTTCGAGTTGACAAATCAGTTATAGTGGGACAAACAATTTTCCCAAAAATCATTGACCCGACTACAATTAAACCAGGGACGAGTTTAATGAAATTGGGTTATCCATTCGTAGAAGTAAAAGCTTCTTTTAATACGACAACTAATGCATTTGAATTGCCACCTAATTTACTACCAGTTCCATTCTTCCCAATTGAAGGAATTTATACAAGAAATTTACTTTCAGGCAAAACCCAAGACCAATCAATGGATATTATGTTTTTAGAAACATCATCACCCGGCTTAAAAGGACAAAGCGGTGGACCAATTTGCGACACAGAAGGAAATATCTATGCAATACAATCTCAGAATGTAACATTACCCTTAGGTTTTAAGGGGACAGTAGAAGTTAACAAAAAAATTGTAGAGGAAAATCAATTCTTAAATGTTGGTATTGGTGTTCATCCCCAGACAATAGTTAATTTACTAAATAAACATAACATCAAGTTCGACATAGCAAAATGACAATAAAATCTGCTGTGACCCCTCCCCATTTATCAGACAACCGAAATTAGAGTTTCAAGGGTATTTGCTAGATTTTTCCTAATTCCCATTTTAGGACTTTTTGCCGATGTTTTAAGGGTTGTTTATCGTTCTAATGAGTCATTCCAGTAGCGTGAATTTCACAATTTCTAAGTGACACTTCCGTTTGATACTCAGCAATTCTTCGATCATCCCACTTACAAGTTGGCACATATCGGATTTGCTTTCAACCGCCCATCGTAATAAGCCCTCGCCGAGCAGTTAACAGTTGAATAAATGAACATTGGGGAATAGGGTTTTGTAAGATATTTTCGAGTGTTCTGTCGAAGGCCGTATATATCCGTCTAATTTTTTGTATCAAAGTGTATCAATTTGTAAAGCCCCTTTTTCTTTCGAAATAATGATTCTAATTTAGTCGCCAATGGGACCAAATACTGCGACACAAATCACCAATGAAATGCTCATGGAACAGTTGATGGAAATGAAATCGATGATCATGAATTTGCAGTCCGAAATGGAAAGCTTGAA
>JBEBDG010000161.1:0-5566 GCA_041157165.1 Bacteroidota bacterium | reverse complement strand
GGTGAAAATAACTTAAAAAGGTAAGTGGAGCACCCGTAACGAAAGCAAAAATACTACCAGCCCCAATGGCGCCAGCCATTGCAAACCCTAAGAATTTTTTCTCTCTGAAGGCATTTAAATAACCATTTCCAACGTTTTTGAGTGAAAAATTTTCCTTTTCACCCTCTTTTGTTTGATTTGTATTTTCTGGCAACCATGCTTTAATCAAGAAAATCATAGTAAACATGATTATTGCCAAAACAATAAATATAAACGGCCAATTAAAAACACTTAAAATAATACTTCCAATGGTAGGAGCTAAAATGGGGGAAACGCCTAAAATTAAAATCAATAAGGATAATACCTTTGGACGATCTTCTTCCTCGAATGTTTCCCTAACAACTGCATTTGGGGCGACCATTCCTACACTTGCTCCAATGGCTTGGAAAAAACGAAGGATAATTAATTGGTTTACCGTTTGGCTGATTGCAGATCCAAGAGAAGCAATCACATAGATACCCAATCCAATATAAAGTACTTTTTTTCTGCCAAATTGATCAAACATAGGGCCATTGATTAATTGACCCAAACAAATACCAAAAAAGAAACTTGAAAGAGTATAGCCAACCTCTACTTGCGTTGTGTGGAGTACCTCTGCTATGTTTTTAAACGCGGGAAGGTACATGTCGATCGACAAAGGTCCGATCGCTGATAAAACACCCAACACAAAGATGATTTTATTTTTAGTTTGACTACTTAATTGCATAAAATGGATTAAAATTTACTCCCTTTGGAAAGGACAAGCTACAAAATTACACTTAATTGTCTACATTTGGAAAAACAACAAATATCTTATGAAAAAGACCTTTTTATTACTGTTATCCTTATTATGTTATTGCTCAATGTTCGGACAATCTACTAAAGAAGAAATGATTAAAGAATGGGAGCGCGCCAAAGCCTATACTGCTGAATACTTAGACGTGATGCCTGAAAATAAATACGATTTGAAACCAACTCCTGAGATGCGCTCGTTTGCTCAACAAATGTTGCATTTTACCGATGCAAATTATGCTTTTGCATCTGCAGCAACCGGAGAAAAAAGTCCGCTTGGAATGGGAGAAGCTGAAAAATCAGTTGACCAATCCAAAGCAAACGTTACAAAAATGGTTTTAGCCAGTTATGATTTTGTAATCAATGGAATTAAGAAAATGTCCGATACATCGTTCAAAGAAAATGTGAAGATGTTTGGTCGATTTGAAATGACAAAAGGCATTGCTTTGAATAAATGCTTTGAACATCAGACACATCACCGTGGTCAAACAACAGTTTATATTCGCTTGGCAGGTGTAAAACCTCCACAAGAAAAATTGTTTTAAATGAAATAGAGCTATTTTTTATAGTTTAAAATTATATTATTTATTTCATTATAGTTTTTAACTATATAATTATAGAATTTTTCAATTTGATTCATGTACTTCCGCCTGCTAATTTCGATGCATCATCAAACTAAAAATGCAAATGAAAAATTGGTTATTAGCAGGTGGACTGTTATTGACAGTAAGCCTTTCTGCCCAAGAAAACCCACATCACGGGGTTTCTCCTCATGGGTCTTCCATGAGCTCAAAAAGCGAGGGTACAACCAACAAGGATTGGTGGCCTAATCAATTAAATATTTCCATATTACGTCAAAACTCAAATAAATCAAACCCAATGGGTAACGATTTCAATTATTTGAAAGCGTTCAAGAGTTTGGATTATTTTGCTTTGAAAAAAGATATTAATTCAGTTTTAACGACTTCCCAAGACTGGTGGCCTGCAGATTTCGGAAATTATGGACCACTTTTTATTCGTATGGCATGGCACAGTGCGGGTACTTATCGTACAGGCGATGGCCGAGGAGGCTCAAGAGCAGGACAACAACGTTTTGCACCTTTGAATAGTTGGCCAGACAATGCAAATCTTGACAAAGCCAGAAGATTATTATGGCCAATTAAACAAAAATACGGTAACAAAATTTCTTGGGCAGACCTAATGGTTTTAACAGGCAATGTCGCTTTAGAAAATATGGGCTTCAAAACCTTTGGTTTCGCTGGCGGTAGAACAGATGTTTGGGAACCAGAAAATGATGTTTACTGGGGTAAGGAAAGAAAATGGTTGGATGACAAACGTTATTCAGAAGGTCGTAAACTAGAAAATCCGCTGGCGGCCGTTCAAATGGGTTTAATCTATGTGAATCCAGAAGGTCCAAATGGAAACCCAGATCCAATTCTAGCTGCAAAAGATATTCGTGAAACGTTCGGTAGAATGGGTATGAACGATGAGGAAACAGTTGCATTGATTGCCGGTGGTCATACTTTCGGAAAAACCCACGGAGCTGGCCCTGCCAAAAACGTTGGTCCAGAACCTGAAGCAGCACCTATCGAAGAGCAAGGTTTAGGATGGAAAAGTACCTATAAATCTGGTAAAGGAAAAGATGCTATTACCTCTGGATTAGAGGTAACCTGGACCTCCACACCAACTAAATGGGGATCAGGATTTTTGAAAATTTTGCTTAATAATGAGTGGGAATTAACGAAAAGTCCGGCGGGTGCTAACCAATGGGTGGCTAAAAACGCGAAACCAAGTATCCCTGATGCCTTTGATCCAAATGTTAAGCATTTACCAACAATGTTGACAACCGATTTATCTCTCAAGATGGATCCTGTGTATGAAAAAATTACGCGTAGGTTTGCAGATAATCCAGAAGAGTATGCCAAAGCATTCGCCAAAGCATGGTTCAAATTGACACATCGCGATATGGGCCCCAAGACCACCTATCTTGGCCCTGAAGCTCCAAAGGAGGATTTAATTTGGCAAGACCCTATTCCTGCTCTCAATCACGAAGTAATCAACGATAAAGATATTACTACACTTAAATCAACTATACTAAATTCAGGCCTTTCTATCAGTGAATTGGTTGGTACGGCATGGGCTTCTGCGTCTACTTACCGAGGATCTGATAGAAGAGGTGGTGCAAATGGGGCAAGAATCCGCCTAGCGCCCCAAAGAACATGGGAATCCAATAACCCAGGACAGTTGAATAAAGTGTTGGCAGTTTATGAAAAAATTCAGTCAGATTTCAATTCAAAATCAAAGACTAAAAAGGTTTCAATTGCTGATTTAATTGTTTTAGGGGGTTCTTTAGCCATTGAAAAAGCAGCTCAAAATGGAGGTCAGTCCATCAAAGTACCTTTTACTCCTGGTAGAATGGATGCAAGTCAAGAGCAAACAGATGCTGCTTCTTTTGCAGTTTTGGAACCAATGGCTGACGGGTTTAGAAATTATTTAAAAACCTCTTATAAATTATCAACAGAAGAACTCCTAATTGACAAAGCGCAATTACTAACATTAACAGCACCTGAAATGACCGTTTTAGTGGGCGGTATGAGAGCTTTAAATGCTAATTATAATGGTTCTAAACATGGAATTTTTACGGAAAAGAAAGATGCTTTGACGAATGATTTTTTTGTTAATCTACTTGATATGAATACGATTTGGAAACCTTTAGATGACACAAAAGAGGTTTTTGAAGGCGTGGATCGTGTGACCAATAAATTTAATTATACTGCGACTCGCGCGGATTTAATTTTTGGTTCAAATTCTGAATTAAGAGCTTTAGCGGAGGTTTATGCCTCTAATGATGCAAAGGAAAAGTTTGTGAAGGATTTTGTAGCTGCATGGACTAAAGTAATGAATTTAGACAGGTTTGAAAACTTTTATAAATAGTTTTTGATTGAATAAATCTGTTAAAAGGCCCAGGATTTTCCTGGGCTTTTTCTGTTTTACATGATTTGAAAAATTACACGTTGGTATCTCGTCAATTGGGGAATTCCATTGTCAGTACCTTCAACAATTACATGATAGGCATCTCCTTTTTTGGCATATTTTGGTATTTGAACTTTTACATTTGTTCCTTCCATTAATACAGTAGCCTTTCCATCTCCTGCCTCTGCGTAAGGCCATGCTTTAAATTGAACCACATTGTTTTTGTCTTTGTCTATTGCCGATAAATGTAAGCTTATTTTTTCACCCGGATTAACCCATAAACTCGTACCCTCTTTTACGGTAATCCAAGGCGCATGATTTGCCTGTTCGAACGATTTAACGCACCAATCGGCGCGTGCTGCAAAATCTTCTTGTGCAGCGATTAGCCACCTTGTTTGGGAATAATTAATGTCTAATTTTCCTGTTTCCGGATTTAAATCAGCGGCCTTCTCATTGTCTTCAAAACGGTAGGGGTTTCCTTCTGCCTTTACAAAACGACCACCCCATCCTCCATAGGATGGATTATTCAGATTGTTTAAACCAACATCTACAAGGTGCAAAAAAGCAGGAGAATCTCCTTCTGAAATGAAATCATATGGGATAAATGAACCCCACTGAGCATTTTTTAATCGGGAAGGGTCCCCATGAATATGTTCATCGTCTCCAGGTTGTTTTTGTCCGTCTCCATACGAATAATACATTTTTAAAAGTGGCCCATGGTTCTGGATAATCTTCGGACCCATATAGGTGCCTTCGAAATAGGGCTGAGTAGCCTTAGGCATGATGCGCTTCCATGGATAAGCAAAACTTCCAAACTGGTGGGCATTGTAAAAAACCCGAATTTCTGGCCAATGGCCACCAATATATTTTTTATAAGTAGCGTCTTGATCCATCACGGTATAAATAATGGCCTTTTTTGAAATTTTGGCTTTTATTTCTGGCCAGTTTTTTGTGCTTGCAAATTGATCCTCTATTGATTTTAAAGCTCTTGCAATCGTATTCGTTCCTCCCCAAGCTTGTAAATAGATTTCTTTTTGGTCTGAATCATCCAACAATTTATTTTTTATCCATTCTGAACCCTCGGTAATTTTCTCCATTTCACCTTCAAAATCAATATTGCCTACTTTCACCAAGCTATTTAAATAAGAAGGATCTGGGTAGTTTTTGTCGTGCAATATCAAATTAGGATGCACCTGAGCATAAGCCTTTAGTAAATCTTGAATCCAGTGGACCCCTGGCCACCTAAGATCTGTTTTAGCCCCATACATTTTTCTTGTCATCTCCATTTCGGAAACAAATTGAGTCCCTTTTCCATCGCCTTTGTAATGCCACATAGAACTGGAGTAAATCAGTCCTTCTACTTGAAATTCATTCGAATACAAAAGCATTCTAATGAAAGTATCCACATCATCGATTTCTCCGTCGGTGGTGATGATGGTGCGGGGCTGGTTACTTTTTGAGAAAGAGAAAAAACTTAAAAGAAATAGTGTTGAAAATAAAATTATTTTTTTCATATGGAATTATACTTCGGGAATATTATTTTACTATACAATCTAAGTAATATTTCCTTAAAACTGATAAAAATTAGCTGAATTTATATTGAAAACTGAGTTTAGATGATTACTTTAAAAAATTATTTAGTTTAACCATTTATGTTTAACGGAAAAAAGAGAATAGAAACAGACTGTTTAAATTGTGGTGCAGAAGTTACTGGAAATTATTGCGCAATATGCGGTCAAGCAAATGTGGAAACCGACATGCATTTTTTTTCACTCTTTTCGCA
>JBEBDG010000160.1:0-5575 GCA_041157165.1 Bacteroidota bacterium | reverse complement strand
TCTGCATTGGATGCATGTAACAAGGCTTTAGAAAAAAATCCGGGCTATGCTGAGGCCTATAACTTAAAAGGGGTTATTCTTTTTCAACAAAAAAATATAAAGGAAGCTGAATTGAACTATGCACAAGCATTACGAATAAAACCTAGTTATTACCAAGCAAGTTTAAATTTAGTTTCCGTTAAAATGGAAAAAAATGATTGGAAAAATGCACTTCCAATTATCCTCCAAACTGAAAAAATGGCACCTGACTCCAATGAGGTTTTCCTCAAAAAAGGAATTATAGTGGCTGCCTTAGGTAAGCCTGAGGAAGCCATTCAAAATTTTGGTCGCGCCATCAACCTTCAACCTAGAAATACAGATGCACTTTATAATAGAGGAAATATCTATTTTCAGCAAAAAAAATATCTAAAGGCAAAACAAGATTTTGAAAAAAGTTTAGAAATAAATCCTAATTTTGGTAAAGCCTATTATGCCTTGGGATTGAGTTATTATTATACAAATGAGAAAGAAAAAGCTTGCCTTTCCATTAAACAAGCCCTTCGCTTAAATTATCCAGGTGCACAACAAGCCTCGCACCAATTATGCGAATAAATAAAAACCTATGAAAAAAAGTATTAAAATTCTTGGATGGACATTTTCAGTAATTTTTTTATTATTTGCCTATTGGCAGTTAAATGACCCAGACCCAATAATTTGGATTCCTCCTTATTTAATTGCTTCCTATGTGGCTTATAAAGCTTCTCAATTTCAATTCAACCAAGAAGTTTTGATTTTAGCAACTCTTATGTCATTTGCTGCAGGATTGCAGATTTGGACAACAATGGATGCATGGGAAGGATTTATAACAGATGGTTTAAGTATGAAAACCCGTAACCAAGAATTAGCTAGAGAAGCTGTTGGACTTTGGATTTCTACTTTTTCCTACATTTTATTTTTCGTTTTAAATAAGTTAAAATAATTCAAATATGCTTGATTTAGGATTTGCCTCAGCTATCTTACCTAATAAAAATTTAGATGAAGTACTCGATTTTGCTCATTTAAATGGTTTTTCATGCGTAGAAATCATGTGCTGGCCAAGTCAAAACTCAGATACCAGACGGTATGCTGGGGTTTCACACATCGCTATTGATGCTTTAAGCGATTCAGAATTATTAACACTGAAAGGTAAGCTTGATGCACATCCTGTCAAAATTTCTGCACTGGGTTATTATCCGAATCCCATGGATCCGGATGAAAAATTAGGCGCATTTTACAGAGAGCATATCAAAAAGATTATCAAAGCTGCCTTTATTTTAGGAATTGAAAGGGTTAATACATTTGTAGGTAGAGACTTCCATAAAAGTGTATCTTATAATATCGATAAATTCAAACATGTTTGGCCAGAGATAATTGCCTTAGCTGATTCGTTAAACATCAAAATTGGCATCGAAAATTGTCCCATGTTTTTTACAGATGATGAGTGGCCAGGTGGGAAAAATCTTGCAACTACTCCGAAAATTTGGGATGAGCTTTTTTCAATTATTCCCTCTTCAAATTTTGGCCTCAATTACGACCCCTCTCATATGGTTTGGCAAATGATGGATTATTTATATCCTATTTATCATTATAAAGAAAAACTACACCATATTCATTTAAAAGATGTTCGATTGTATCGAGATAAACTTGACAGAGTGGGAATAATGGCTAATCCTTTAGAGTATCATTCGCCAAAATTACCTGGCTTAGGTGAAATCAATTGGGGACAATTCATTTCAGCCCTTAATGATGTAAGATACAGAGGACCTATTGTTATTGAAGTGGAAGACAAAGCATATGAATCCTCCGAACAGGATATTGAAAAAGCTATATTAACGGCAAGAAATCATATTAAACAATTCTTACCTTAATTTATTGAGCCGGAATCATGCGAACCGTAGCTTTAAGTAATTGGGACTTATAGGTTCTTTCTCCTGAAAATGTAAATTCAGTAGTTGAAAGTACATTGATATCTCCTATTCCATTTAGTAAATCATTGTTGGAACTTGAAATAACAATTTTAGAATCATTTTCAGAAAGCGACCATTTGCCATTTTTCTGAGCATTTCCTGTGTTATCAATTGCAGAAATGGTTCCATCTGCATAAAATGTTACACGGATTTTGGACATATCATATTGTGAACCTTCGGCCGTTCTACCTCTTTGATAAATCAAACCTGTTAAATAACCCGAAGCCTGTGCAGATTCAACCATCCATGTGGTGTATTGAATAATTTCACTGCGTGTTTTAGGTTCTTCCACTTTTTTACAATTGGAAAGCAACAAACCTACAAATACGACAAGTAATAGCTTTAAATATTTCATAACCAATAATTCTTCACAAAGATATATAAATAAAAAGGCTATTGTTACCAATAGCCCTTAAATTATTATAATGCTAGCTACTATTTTTCAGATTTTGCAAAAAAAGCAGGTTCAATTTTAGGGTTTAATTCAATGTTGGTAATTTCAACAGTCATTGTACCTCCAGCCATTGGATTGGGTTGTTCAATAGTATGAGGAAAATATAATCCATCGATAGCTTTATAATTGGAATACATTGTTTCCACATCTAATTCTTGTCCATTCACATTTTGCTTGGAAGCAGTTTTTACGACAAAATAAGTGGTTGCCGATACATAAACAGTCGAAGACTTACCAGCTTTATCTGTAACTGATATCACATAAACATCTGCCCCATCCAATTTTTCTTTACTATCCAATTCCAATTTATCACCATTAGATTTTGCATCCATCAATGGTGAACCCGGGTTTGTTTGGGATTTTAGAGCATCCGCTTGCTCTTTTGGCATATCTTCTGCTTTACCCGAACCACCCATCATACTAGGTCGAATCATCCATCCATTTTTTCCATCAAACGCAGTTATTATTTTATTTCCCATTACTTCAACCTCTGTCTTAACCGCTTGGCCTGTCAACAAACTAGTAGTCGTTGAAATATCCATTCCCTGAACAGAAAATTTACTCTTCATAATCAGAGATTTTAAATTTTTCCACTTTTCAACTCCACCCATAGCGAGTTCATGTTTTTGAATAATCTCCTCAGTGGACTGAGCCATCACTTGAATAAAACCAAATGCAATTACTGCTAAGGTTAGAAATAGGGTCTTTTTTTTCATTTAGATTTAAAATTATCCTTGAAATTAACAAAAAACAACTTTCAAAAAGTTGTGATTTTACAATTTATTTAAAACTTTTCATTGCAATACCCCAACCAATAAATACTAGAATTCCAGCCATTAAAAAGGCTGCACCTGGAAATTGGATGGGCGCACTTTCACTTGTGAAAAATGCAAATAAATTAGAGGCAAACAATGGTCCAAATATGGTTGTAATGGATTGTAAACTAGTTAATCCTCCTTGTAATTCTCCTTGTTCATTTGCCCCAACTTGTTGAGTTATCAGACTTTGTAAAGAAGGCCCAGCGATTCCGCCTAATCCAAATGGAATCATAAAGGCATACATCATCCAAGATTGACTAGCATAGGCAAACAACACAAAACCAAATCCATATAATAAAAGGCCGATATTTACTGCATTTTTCTCGCCTAATCTGGGCGTCAAGACTCGACTTAATCCACCCTGAACAATTGCTACGATGAGCCCTACAAAAGCTAGAGAATAACCAACCTCAGCGGGTGTCCAATTAAACACTTTCATGGTAAAATAAGACCACGTACTCGGGTGCGCCTGCCCTGCTAATTGTAAACAAAAAAACGAACCTACTAATCCGGCAATTAGTGGAAACTTTGTTAAATTTTTTAATGATCCCCATGGATTAGCTCTTTTCCAATCAAAAGCTCTTCTATTTTCACTTGAAAGAGATTCTGGCAATACAAAATAGCCATACATGGCATTTACAAACGTTAATACTGCTGCAGCATAAAATGGAAAACGAATACCATAATGCCCTAACATTCCACCAATAGCAGGACCAATAATAAATCCCAATCCAAAGGCTGCTCCTACCATCCCGAAATTTTTTGCACGATCTTCTGGCTTAGAAATATCAGCAATATAAGCTTGTGCTGTAGTAAAACTGGCCCCGGTAATTCCTGCAAATAACCTACCTAGGAATAACCAAAAGATAGTTGGCGCATTTGCTAAAACTAAATAATCGACTGAAAATCCAAACAAAGAGGCTAATATGACTGGTCGACGACCAAATTTATCTGATAAACCACCCAATATAGGTGAAAAGAAAAATTGCATAATGGCATAACTGGCCATCAATAAACCTGAATAACGAGATGCTGTACTTAAATCACCACCAGTAAAACTTCTAATCAAAGTAGGCATTACTGGAACAATAATTCCAATACCTAACACGTCAATTAAAATTGTTATAAAAATAAAACCAATAGCCGCGTTTTTTGTTTTTTTAAACATACATGTAAAAATTGAATCTATGTATTTGTAATTAAGTGACTAAAGAATCTTAGTGACTAAAGTATATAGACTGAATCACTTTAGTCACTTTAATCACTTAGTTACTTAGTTTATACCCCGCACTTTCTATAAAATCTTTACTAATGGTGGCGCATTGCAATGGATTTTTATCTGATGATGGTACGCCATCTAATTCAACAACTGCCCATCCTGAAAAATTAATTTTATCTAAATTTTTAAATACTTCTTTGATATTAACTTTTCCCTGTCCAAGTTCAACAAATTTATACGATTTCGGCTGGTCTTCTTTCCCTTTAATTGGTGATTCTACATCTTTGATATGAAGTGTATGTAGCATTTTTTTGTATTTCATTACAGCCTCTGCCGGATTACCTCCACCTTGAAAATAATGTGCAATATCCAATTCAAATAATACTTTATCCGGATCCATGTGGGTTAAAATCACATCCACCTCTTCTGGAGTTTCTCCCCATTGGTTCATATGATTATGGTAGGTAGACTGAACTCCTATTGCTTTTGTTTTTGCTCCAATTTCATTCATTACTTCTGCTAATTGAATCAATTCTTCTTTAGTTGGTAGTTGATCTTTTTTACGTAGACTATTGGTCAATTGAATTGCTTTTCCTCCCAGCTGCTTAACAAATTCAGCATGTTTGACATGTTGAGCAATCGAGGCTTCCACCTTTTCTGGAGCAATTTCAACATTCCCACTCGAAAACATGGCTAATGTTAAACCTGCTTTATCCAAAGCAGCTTTTAATTCATTGGGATTATCTTTGTAAATCGGATAAGTGTTGGCACGTAATTGTATGCCCTTGAAGCCTAGTGAGGCAATGTCTTGTATGGCTTGTAAATCCTTTCCACTCCAAGTTATGGATGAATAACCAAATCGAATAGCGCTTTTTCCTAATTGAGGTAACCATAATAATCCCGCTAATCCAGCAGAATTTTGAATAAATTTTCTTCTGTTCATTGTTAAAAGGTTTTTAAAAAATCAGCAATAGCACTTAAATGATCGGTGCCAATATAATCTATTCCTAAAGATAAGAGAGTTTGATAGGCAATCAAAGTGTCTGGCGTAGCCCATAATCGAATTTTCTTTCCATCATCATGAACTTGCTGAACAAAA
>JBEBDG010000159.1:0-5583 GCA_041157165.1 Bacteroidota bacterium | reverse complement strand
CCATTAAAATCTGTTTTACAAGAGTCTGAAGAATTTGCCTTAGGAGAATATGCCAATGCTTTATTAAAAGGAGGATGGTTAAAAGATGAAGAAAAGGTCAAAGTGGCAGAGAAGATGGCTAATTATACGGGCCTCTCGAAAGAATATATCCTTCAGGGTAATTTAAGAATAGATGAAAATCGTTTTTACAAAGAATTAAGAAGAAAAGATGGAGTAAGCATTGGACGTTTGGATGCTCGTTTTACGGGAAGAAATTTTGATGATGCGGGAGAATATGTAGATTTTGATCCGTCTTTTACGAACATCGATGGGCCATTTACGGCTACAATCAATGATTATTTAGAACGAGAGTTGAATTGGAAGGATGAAAAAACCTACAATGTTTTTGGAAACGTGTACCCTTGGGATTACAGCAATGTGCAAAATAAGTACCTAAATGTTGCAGAAAGTTTGCGTGATGCTATGGCTAAAAATCCGCATTTAAAAGTGTATTTGGGGGCTGGATATTATGATTTTGCTACACCGTATTTTACGGCTTTGTATGATTTGGAACATATGTTTTTAAGACCAGAGCAACGCAAACGAGTAAAAGTTCACACCTACGAGTCGGGACACATGTATTACATCCACAAACCTTCCTTGATTCAATTTAAAAAAGACATGGATTCTTTTTTTGATTGGAAGGAGTAGCAGAAACTTGCATGGCCAATTGCTTTGTTCTATCTTTGCAGGCCAAACAGAGGGGTGTCCGAGTGGTTGAAGGAGCACGCCTGGAAAGTGTGTATAGGCCTAAAGCTTATCGAGGGTTCGAATCCCTTCCCCTCTGCATATAATTAAATTTTCGTTAATACCTATTTTGGCGAAATAGTGCTATAATTTGAAAAAATTGTGCTATTTGAAATCAGGGAATAAAAAGTAGTTTTGGTCATCACAAAACACTATTTATTATGAGTAACCTAATTCAAAGACCTCAATTAAAAGAAAAGTACGACAATTACATCAATGGAAAATGGACTGCTCCTTCTACTGGGCAATATTTTGATGTACTATCTCCCGTAGATGGAAAGCTCATGTCGAAAGCTGCCCATTCAGCAAAATTAGATATTGAACAAGCAGTTGATGCCGCTGAAGCTGCATTTACCTCCTGGAGTCAAACTTCAGCCACCGAACGTAGTATTATTTTAAATAAAATTGCTGACCGCATCGAGGAAAATTTGGCACAAATCGCTGCTGTTGAAACACTAGATAATGGAAAGGCAATTCGAGAAACAATGGCTGCTGATATTCCTTTAGCCATTGATCATTTTCGCTATTTCGCTGGTGTAATTCGTGCTGAAGAAGGGTCAATTACTGAATTAGATAAAGATACCGTTTCTATTATCGTTCATGAGCCGATAGGAGTAATTGCCCAAATCATTCCTTGGAATTTTCCAATCCTTATGGCAGTTTGGAAATTAGCTCCTGCCTTGGCTGCTGGTAATTGTGTGGTATTGAAACCCGCTGAAAGTACTCCTATTTCTATTATGGTTTTAATGGAATTGATTGGAGATTTAATTCCTGCCGGTGTAGTAAATGTTGTAAATGGTTTTGGAGCCGAATTAGGTAGGACCTTAGTGACCAATCCTAAAGTTGCCAAAGCTGCTTTCACGGGGTCAACCGCAACAGGTCGCTTAGTGATGCAATATGCAACTGAAAATATTATTCCTGTTACTTTAGAACTAGGTGGAAAATCGCCAAATATTTTCTTTCCTTCAGTAATGGATGCCGATGATGAATTTTTAGATAAGGCTTTGGAGGGCGTGGCATTATTTGCCTTAAATCAGGGTGAGGTTTGTACATGTCCATCTCGTTTATTAATTCACGAGTCAATTTATGATGCATTTATAGAGAAGGTTTTGGCTCGCGTTAAAGCAATTAAAACGGGTAATCCATTTGATGCAAGTGTCATGATGGGTGCACAAGCTTCTCAAATCCAAAAAGATAAAATTTTATCCTACATCAAATTAGGTAAAGAAGAAGGTGCAGAATTATTGTGTGGTGGCGAGGTTAATCACCTAGGTGGCGATCTTGAAGGTGGTTATTACATCCAGCCAACCTTATTTAAGGGTCATAACAAAATGCGTATTTTCCAAGAAGAAATTTTTGGACCAGTCTTGGCCGTAACTACCTTTAAAACAACAGAAGAGGCAATAGCTATTGCAAATGATACTATGTATGGATTAGGGGCAGGTGTTTGGACACGCGACGCACATGAATTATACCAAGTACCTCGTGCCATTCAAGCGGGTCGTGTTTGGGTAAATCAATACCATGCCTATCCAGCTGGTGCACCATTTGGAGGATATAAGCAATCGGGTATTGGAAGAGAAAATCATAAAATGATGTTGGGTCATTATAGACAAACTAAAAATATGTTGATCTCCTACAATAAAAATAAATTAGGATTCTTTTGATGTTGAAAAGTAAAGAAGCCGCGATATTTTCGCGGCTTTTTCTTTTTTATAACTTTAAAACATGGAAAAAGTAAAGCGCTTACATGCCACAGCAAAAGCCATTTCATTAATAGAGGAGATTTCTGCTAAATTTGGTGACCTGATGTTTTATCAGGCAGGAGGCTGTTGTGAAGGTACTCAACCTCAATGTTTCGAAAAAGGTGGATTTTACTTACGTGGAGGCGATATTTGTATAGGAACCATCCAAGGATTCCAATTTTGGGTAGATAAAGATTTATTTGAATACTGGAAATATGCTCATTTTACCTTAGATGTAACCGACCAAATAGGCGCTGGTGGATTTTCCCTTGAAACCCCACTAGGTAAAACCTTTGTCATTCAATACCGACTATTTACCGAAGAGGAATTAAATAACCTCGAAGACCTCATAACTAATCCCTAATCCCTCATAACTAATCCCTAATCCCTCATCCCTCTCACCCAACATTCATCAATTGATATTGCTTTGGTGTAACGCCTTCATGTTTTTTAAACAGACGAATGAAATAGTTTGCATCTTCAAAACCTGTCGCATACGAAACCTCAGCGATATTAATTTTAGGATTGCTTAATAGTTTTTTGGCGTATTTTATTTTTTCGTTGAGTACAAATTCCATCGGACTCATTCCCATTTCTCGTTTAAAGTAGCGGTAAAAAGAAGTCGGACTCATGCAAGCTTGGTGACTCAATTCTTTCAATTTGATATTTTCCAGAATATGCAGTTTAATATAATCAATGGCAGGGGCAATGGGGCTATTCGAATGCACATGATTGCCTTCCTCGTAACTTTTTACTGTTTGGGTTTGTATGATTCGTATTAAGAGTTCTTTAAGGGTGAGATCTGCTAGGGCGTCTTTTGTGATGGAGGTCCCCATGCATTCCTTGATTAATTTATTAATCGTACTTGCCAATTCAATGTTGTTGTAAAAGAAGTAATTGGCATGATCTAATTGCCAGGTGTTTTTGTTTCCTTCTTTTGGATAACGCTCATTTAAAAATGCCAAGGTTTTTTGAATGGTGTCTTGCTCTATAGCCAAGGCAATACATTGAGTTGGGTTTTCTGTGGAGGCTTCCGGAAAATCTATTTTCATTTCTACATTGGAAGGAACAATAACTGTTTCGCCCGGCAAATATTCAAAACTTGGATCATCGAATAAATGCATAATTTTTTTTCCCCTCAACATACTCGTTACTACTAAATCATTGAATTTTAATGGAACTAGTGCCGAAGATTGGTATGTTTCAAAGATATTTAGCTCACAATGGTTTAGCGAAAATATCGAACGATTTTCAACCAATGTTTTTAAAGACTTTTCTGCAGTAAGTTCCGGAGTATATAAAAGTGCTTTTTGTGCCATCAATAAAAAGAGATTGTCTGGCTATTTACAAAATTATCTTCGAATTATGCTATTTTAAAAATATGATTTTAATCTGTTTTTGATAATTCATCTTTTATTTTTTTGGGTAAACCTGCAAAAACTAAATCATAGGAATGCATGATAAGTTCTTTGATCATCGGATTGGATATTCTTCCGTCCATGGCTATGCTATTCCAATGTTTTTTATTCATATGCCAAGCTGCCGTAATTTCATCATACTGTTCTCGTAATTCAATGGCTCTGTCTGGATCACATTTTAAATTAATGAATTGAAATAAATCCATGTCTGTCAGACAAAAAATTTTACCTGCCACATAAAAAACGAGTGTATTTTCATCAAAGGGTAGTTTTTCTTCGGTGTGGGGTAGTCCCAAGCAAAAGTCTCGAAGTTCAGATAAGTTCATTTCACAAATTATTAATAAATGGAATGCCATTTTAAAAGTTTTGAAAGAAAAAGCATAATTATTTTAAGAAATTTTTACATTTACATTTCTTAAACCTATTTAATATGAAAAAGAAAACTACCGAGCAGACAAGTAGAAGAGCCTTTTTGTCCAATGCTAGTTTATTATTTGGTTCAATTATCATTTTACCACGACATGTTTTGGGAGGTAAAAGCATCAAAGGAGAACATTTTTTAGCTCCAAGTGATAAAATTAATGTAGGATTTATTGGAACAGGAAAACAAGGAAGAGGCTTGGTGAATTCTTTTTTATCAACCGAGCGAATTCATTTAGCAGGTATTAGTGAGGTGTACCAAGCAAAGGCCGATTTGTTTACCAATCGAGTTAAGGAATTGTATGCTAAAAATGAAAAATGGGGTGCTGTTCCAGATTTTAAAAATTATTTAGATTTTAGAGAATTATTGGCCAATAAAAGTGTTGATGCGGTTGTCATTGCTACACCTGACCATTGGCATGCTGCCATGGCTGTTCGTGCTGCAGAGGCTGGGAAAGATATTTATTGTGAAAAACCACTATCACTCACCGTTAAAGAGGGTCGTGCCATGGTAAATGCTGCCCGCAAACACCTTAGAGTATTCCAGACAGGAAGTATGCAAAGATCTTGGCCTGAATTTAGACAAGCAGTAGAATTAATTCGAAATGGGTATATTGGAGAGGTGAAGAGTATAAAAGTCAATGTAGGTCCACCACCTGAAAAATATAATTTACCAACTGAAACCATACCAGAAGGATTAGACTTTGAAAAATGGCTAGGCCCTAATGCAGCAGTTGGATTCAATTCGGAATTAGCTCCACCTATTTCAAAAGATGTATTTCCCAATTGGCGTAAATATAAAGAATTTGGTGGAGGCGGTATGACCGATTGGGGAGCTCATATGTTTGATATTGTCCAGTGGGCCCTAGATATGGATCATTCGGGTCCTATTAAAATTGAGGTTCCCAATGGATCCAATGTTCCATTTTTGACCTATACTTATGAGAATGGAATTACAATGACCCATCAGAATTGGGAATGGAACAATGCAGTAGAATTTGTTGGAACGGAAGGTACGCTACGTATTCAAAGAAAAAAATTGGAAACCTCCAATCCAAGTTTGAAAGATCAAATCATTGGACCCAATGAAAAGCATGTATATAAGAGTGAAAATCATTATCATGATTTTCTAGATGCGATAAAAAACCGAAATAAGCCAATTTGTGATGTAGAAATAGGACATAGAACTGCCTCAATTTGTAATCTTGGTAATA
>JBEBDG010000158.1:0-5714 GCA_041157165.1 Bacteroidota bacterium | reverse complement strand
AGCTGACAAGTCTCCTCATTGGCACAATCATCACATTTTCCATAAAAATGCAGTGAAACACACAAAGCAGGAGCAATAGGGCCGTCTACTATGCGTATTATCTTCGCAAATGTTACCTGATCAGGTGGAATACGCAAGTAGTAACCTCCTCCTTTGCCTTTTTGCGATTGCAGAATTCCATGGTTACGCAACTCTAACAAAATAGCCTCCAAAAATTTCTTCGGAATATTTTCTGAATCCGCAATAAAAGAAATTAAAACAGGACCCTTCTCAAAATTTTGCGCCAAAACTTTTAAAGCTTTTAACGCATACTTTGCCTTCTTTGAAATCATGTGTTTGCTATTCGTTTCTGTAATGTATCCAAAGCTAATGATAATTTAATCATTTGTCAAATCCATAGACTTGATAGGCTATGATTTTGAACATAAAAAAAGGCCACTCGCAGAGTGGCCCTTCTTTGTCATTTCGTTTATTAAAAACGGAAGTGAGAGAACGCTTTGTTCGCTTCCGCCATTCTGTGTGTATCATCTTTTTTCTTAACCGCAGCTCCTTCACCTTTGGCAGCAGCTATGATTTCATTTGCAAGACGATCCATCATGGTCTTATCTCCACGCTTACGAGCGTATCCAATCAACCATTTCATTCCTAAAGATACTCTGCGTTCAGCTCGCACTTCTGTAGGAACTTGGAAGTTTGCACCTCCCACACGACGGCTTTTCACCTCCACGGTAGGCATTACATTGTTCAATGCTTTTTTCCAAGTTTCTAAACCATTTTCTTTTGTACGCTCTTCAACCTTGTCTAACGCATCATAAAAAATGGTGTAGGCAATCGACTTCTTTCCGTCGTACATCAAATTGTTTACAAACTTTGTAACTAATACATCCTTAAACTTAGGATCTGGTAAAACGTAACGTTTTTTTGGTTTCGCTTTTCTCATTTTGTTAATTTTTTAAAATAGACCCAATTTCTTCTGCCCTAACAAAGGCATACTGGACCCTAATGAATAATTATTTTTTCTTTCCAGTTGGAGCAGCTTGCCCTGGTTTAGGACGCTTCGCACCATACTTAGAACGAGACTGTAAACGTCCGTTAACACCCGCAGTATCTAATGCACCACGAATAATATGATAACGAACACCTGGTAAATCCTTAACACGACCACCACGAATCAATACGATCGAGTGCTCTTGTAAATTGTGACCTTCACCTGGAATGTAAGCGTTCACCTCTTTTTGGTTCGTCAAACGAACACGGGCTACCTTACGCATAGCCGAATTAGGCTTTTTAGGAGTTGTTGTGTACACACGGGTACATACTCCACGTCTTTGCGGACAAGAATCCAAAGCGGGTGACTTAGATTTCCAAGTCATCTGCTCACGTCCTTTACGCACCAATTGCTGAATAGTTGGCATTTTGTAATCTTACCGTTTAAATGTTTAAATTATTTTTATTCCCTTTCTTTTGATTTTCAGACATAAACCTGCAATCATACACGAACGGGGGTGCAAAGTTAAAAAGATTTTTTGAATTATCAAAAGTGTATAAATAAATCAAATGTAAATTTATCAAACACCTGAACTTTATTAGATGTAAATTGCAGGGGGTAAGGGGAGCACTTTCCCCCTAAATTAATTTTAATTCTTCTCCAAACAGCTTCCTGATATTTTTCAAGCAGTACCTGATTTTGTCCCAAAATATTCTTTCTCAAAACAAATAGGGGGCCTTAGCCCCCTCAACTTATTAAGGCAACATTCCTCTAATTCCAAGTTCCAATCCCCGCAACTCTGCCAAGCCCCTCAGTCGACCAATAGCTGTATAGCCTGGATTTGTCTTCTTTCCTTCTTGTAAATCATCCAACATTCGATGACCGTGATCTGGCCTAAAAGGCATTCGAAGGTCTTTTCTTCCTGCCTTTTCACGTTTTTGTTGTTCCTCCACCAAAGCTTTCATCACCCCAAACATATCAACATCGCCATCTAAATGGTCGGCCTCATGAAAATTACCGAACTCATCTCTTTTGGTCGCACGTAAATGAATAAAGTTGATTCGATCACCCATTCGCTTTACCATTCCCACTAAATCATTATCTGCTCGAACACCATAACTTCCTGTACAAAAACAAAGACCATTTGTTGGAGAATCATATGCATCCAATAATTGCTTAGCATCTAATTCTGTGCTCACCACTCGGGGTAATCCCAAAATAGCATAAGGTGGGTCATCTGGATGAATAGATAAATTAATCCCTTCTTCTTCAGCTACTGGGGCAATTTCTCGAATAAAATCATATAAATGAGCTCTTAATTCTTGATCTCCAATATGCTGATAGGCATCCAAAGCCTTCTGAAAAGACTCTAAAGTAAAGGACTCCTCGCTTCCTGGTAAACCAGCTATTACGTTACGAACCAATTTCTCACGCTGGGGAGAACTCGATTGATTCATCCATTCCTTTGCACGATTAATTTGCTCGCTTGTATAAGTTTCCTCTGCCCCAGGTCTTTTTAAAATAAATAATTCAAAAGCGGCAAATTCGGTCGCATCAAAGCGTAAGCCAGTTGAGCCATCCGGAAACCGATAATCCAAATCGGTGCGAGTCCAATCGAGCACCGGCATGAAGTTATAACAAACTAAATCCAAACCCACCTTGGCAACATTTCTTAAAGATTGTTTATAATTTTCAATGTATTTTTTGTAATTCCCTGTTTGCGTTTTTATTTCCTCATGAATAGGAATACTTTCAATAACCGACCAGGTTAAACCAGCCTTTTCAATAATGGCCTTCCTTTCTAAAAGATCATTTACTTCCCATACCACACCATTCGGAACTTGGTGCAATGCACTTACAATTCCTGTAGCACCCGCTTGTCTTACATCACTTAATTTGACAGGATCGTTCGGACCGAACCACCTCCATGTTTGTTCTAATGCCATATGAATAAAATTATATAATTTAAAAAGAGAAAATGATAATGGATTTACTGAATATCCTGCTGATTTAAATCCAAAGCTTCCTTTGTATTGTCATTTTTTGAATGATCATTTCTATTTCTCCCCATTACTTCAGATTTTTTTTAAACTTTTTATTTGTTGCAAAGACAAATTATTTCAAAAAAAAGCTTGCTAGGAACCCCCAGCAAGCTTTCTGTAATCAAGCATTTATATACTTTCTTTAAATATTTTTAAAGAACAACAAAATTAGGGCTTTTTTAGCATTGTTCAAAATTAGCCATTTTGATGTGCAGGTCTCAATAAATCATTTACAGTCTTTACAGGATTAAAGGTCTCTAAAGGAACCTCTACAAAAATGGTATTCCAATAAGCCATTGCTCCATTCCATAAACCTGGTAATTCCAATGCTTTTAATTTCTTACCGTCTTTGGTTTTCTCTGTAATAAATCCAGTATTCATATCTCGGTAATTCCGCAAATCAAATTTTCTACCTTGCAAATCTTTTGTGGCACAAACCAAATCAACCGGATTAAAATGAGTACTCCCTTTGAATAAATTCATTTGTCCTTCATCAGATGGATTTATTTGAGCCGACTCAACCAATTGAAGGGTACTATTGCCTTCAGCATCCTGACACCAGAAAGGCCCTCCACCTGGTTCACCAGTATTTTTCACCACCCCACAAACACGCGTCGGACGATTCAAGACCTCACGCAAATACACTACTTTTTGCTCAGCAGGCATTAATTGGTAGGCCGGACTTGGTACAAAACCCAAATAAGCTACTAGCTCTTGTTCGGCCTGAATTAACAAATCTTCCGTCACATCACCCTGCAAACGCAAGTCCAATTCCTTGATCCCTTCTAAAATGCTTAATAAAAGACCTCCAATAGCCTTTTTATAGGCAATGGTTGGAGCTCTTAGGTCATCAGGAACTACATTATCCACGTTTTTAATGAATATAATATCAGCGTCCAAATCATTTAAATTTTCAAGCAATGCGCCATGTCCTGCCGGACGAAACAACATACTACCATCTAATTCCCTGAACAATTCATTATTCATGTCCACTGCAACTGTATCCGTTGAAAGCTTTTGTTCTGAAAAACCAACCTCAAATTTGATTCCAAATTTGTTTTCCAAAACAGGTGTAACCTTTTGCACTAAATCTTCAAATCGTGACCTATGTTCAGGAGATACCGTAAAATGTAATTTTGCTGTTTTTCCATCCGAGGCATAATCAATTGCCTCCAATAAATGCTCTTCTAAAGGAGTTCTAACTTCCGAAGAGTATTGGTGAAATTCCAATAATCCTTTTGGTAAAGAACCATAGGACAATCCATCAGACATTAATAATTTACTCAAAATTTCAGTTTCACTTGGATTCTCTCCCAACAATTTTTTCAAAGATTTGTAAAAGGCAAATTTTTCCAGCTGTTCAAAAAATACCTTAGATTCTTTATTTGTCATACCTTCCTGCAAATGTTCAAAAAGTGACTTAAACATCCTTGTAGCAGCACCAGAAGCTGGAACCATCTTAAGAATGGACAACTTTGATTTCTCCGCATCAAATTTTTGCGACATTTCTTCCACTTGCTCATCTGATAATTGAATGACCCCTTCACCGGGAGTAGCTGCTTTAAATAGGGTCATCCATGGAAATCCTTTTTTAAAATAATCTATTTGTTGTTCGACCTCTGAGGGTTGAATACCACGTTTTTCTAATAAGGTTAAATCGGAAGATTTGAGCATAAACTAATATTTTTCAGTTAACTAATATACTACATTTTTCAGTGTTGAAAAATAGGAAATAAAGATTATCAGCTATTTTTCGGATTACTTTTTTTAATTTTAGTAGCTTTAAATTCCAAATGAACGTTGCGAAAAACATCTTGAAACAATATTGGGGCTATGATCAATTCAGGCCTTTGCAAGAAGATATTGTGCAGGCTGTTTTACAAAAATCCGATACCCTGGCATTATTACCAACAGGAGGAGGAAAATCCATTTGTTTTCAGGTGCCAGCTATGGCAATGGAAGGAATATGTATCGTAGTTTGCCCACTAATTGCCCTCATGCAAGACCAAGTGGATCAATTAGCTAAACGTGGCATCAAAGCCGCAGCTATTTACAGTGGTATGCATGCCCGACAAATAGATTACCTGCTCGATAACTGCATATATGGCGATATTAAATTTTTATATGTTTCTCCAGAAAGGCTCAAGACCGATTTATTCATTGCGCGAGCCAAACAAATGAAAATTGCTCTCATTGCCATTGATGAAGCACATTGTATCTCACAATGGGGCTACGATTTCAGACCCCCATATTTAGAAATCGTCCAATTTAAGGAATTGTTCCCAGAAACACCTTGCATTGCCCTGACTGCCTCAGCGAATGAGGAAGTCAAAAAAGACATCATAGAGAAACTTGCCCTCCGAAGGCCTGCTGTTTTTCAGAAAAGTTTCAGTAGAGCCAATTTGTCCTATTCTGTTTTATGGGAGCAAAATAAAGAGATGCGACTTCTGAAAATGCTAGAAAAAATCCAAGGGTCGGCAATCATTTATGTAAGAAATCGAAAGAAAACAGAGTCTATTGCCCAGTTTTTATTACAAAACGATATTGCGGCCGATTTCTACCATGCTGGTTTACTCCCAAAACAAAGAAATGAGAAACAATTGGCTTGGATCAACAACCATTGCCGAGTGATGGTAGCTACTAACGCTTTTGGAATGGGAATTGATAAACCTGATGTAAGATTA
>JBEBDG010000157.1:0-5742 GCA_041157165.1 Bacteroidota bacterium | reverse complement strand
CAATTGAATATATTTACGAGGAACATTCCTCAATACCCAGGAAATTATATTTTTCATAAAATAAAAAAGGAAGGCTTCATTTGAAACCTTCCTTCAAATTTACAACATTATTCCTACATTTCACGAATCCAAATGTTTCTAAAACTTACAGCATTGCCATGATCTTGTAAAGAAATAGGACCAGGGCCATGCACTGGATTCAAAGGTTGACCAATATATTCTGTTGTTCCTTGAATTTTTGTATGATTCTGAACAACAACCCCATTAAAAATTACAGTTACATAAGCGGGTGTTTCAATCCCTCCATTTATTGTAAATCTTGGAGCTGTGTAAATGATATCATATACATTCCATTCACCCATTGGACGAATTGGATTTACCAAGGGTGCATATTGCTTATAAATTGAACCAGCTTGTCCGTTACGATAACTTCTGTTTTGATAAGAATTTAAAACCTGAACTTCATACATACCTTGCATAAAAATACCAGAATTTCCTTTACCTTGACTTTTTAATGTTTCTGGCTCAATTGGGGATTGCCATTCAATGTGCAATTGATAATCTGTAAATTTTTGCTTAGTAGAAATATGTCCTGCACCTTTTACAACGGTCATTTTACCATTTTCTACTTTCCACTTTGCCTCTCCTCCATCTTTTACTGATTCCCAATTTTTTAAATCCTTACCATCAAATAATACAATTGCATCAGATGGAATTGGATCAGGGTTTACGAGTTTAACCTCAGGATCCCAAAATTCAGTAACCTCAGGTTTGGTAGGATTCGTTTGAACATGACGATGATCTTGTGCATAAATGACGGTTCCTGTCATCATAAAACCAAGAACCAAAAATTTTGTTAATTGTTTCATAGAATTAAATTTTGCTAAATATGCTAAAATTTTGACAATAAAAAAACCGGTAATAACCGGTTTTTAAAATCTTTTAGAAGATAATATTATTTCGCAAAACTAGCTTTGATAGCCTCAATATCTATCAACTTGATCTCTGGAGTCTGCGTTAATCTCTTGATAGCGGCTACCTTATTATTAGCTACTGCCTTATTTCTTCTGTCTTTGCGTTTTAATCTTGTTACAGCCATTGGAATTATAATTTGGTGTGCAAAAGTACAAATAATTTGTAAATATTCAAATATCTAAAGCAATAATATTAATTTTGTTTTTTTCAATTATATGACAAAGCCGAGCAACGCAAGAGGAACCAGAGATTTTGGGCCCATACAAATGGCCAAAAGAAAATATGTATTCAATATTATCCAAAAACATTTTGAATCTTTTGGTTTTCAAGCAATTGAAACTCCCGCTATTGAAAATTTAAGCGTATTGACTGGCAAATATGGAGACGAAGGAGATCAATTATTGTTTAAAATTTTAAATTCTGGTGATTTTACACAAAATTTAGATGAATCACAATTGAAAGAAGGTTATAAAAAAGTAACTTTTAAAATTGCTGAAAAAGGCTTAAGATATGATCTAACTGTACCATTTGCAAGATTCGTTTCGATGAATCGAAATGAAATAGCTTTTCCATTTAAAAGATATCAAATCCAACCTGTTTGGCGAGCAGATAAGCCTCAAAAAGGAAGGTATCGTGAATTTTACCAATGCGATGCAGACATTGTAGGGTCCAATTCGTTAGTTAATGAGGCTGATTTAATTAATTTATTCCAATCTGTTTTTACTTCTCTTCAGTTTAAGGCTAATCTATTAATTAACTCACGTAAAATTTTAAATGGTATAGTAGACGCTTTAAGAAAACCTGAATTGTTTAACGGATTTGCCGTAATTCTTGATAAATTGGATAAAATAGGATGGGAAAAAGTATCTATCGAATTAATTCAAATTGGTTTTTCTGAAGAGGATTGTCAAAAACTAAAAGAATTAATCCTACTAAATGGCACTAATCAAGAAAAAATTAATGCATTATTTGCTTTTTTTAATGGGATTTCATCAGGTTTAGAAGGACTTAAAGAAGTTGAAACAGTATTAAATTTCATACAAGGCAATGGGTTTGATAATTCAAATATAATTTTTGATTTCAAATTGGCTAGAGGTTTAAGTTATTATACAGGATTGATTTATGAAGGAAAAGCTGCCGAGGGTGAATTTACTTCATCCATTGCAGGAGGAGGAAGATACGATAACCTAACCGCTGCATTTGGCCTTCCAAATATGTCTGGCGTTGGTATTTCATTTGGAATTGAACGGATAATTGATGTATTGGATGATTTAAATTTATTTCCTGAAATAAATTCTTCAGCCTCAAAAATATTACTCACTTATTTTAACGAAGAAGGACAAATTGCTTGCTTAAATTATGTGAATCAAATTAGAAAAGCAGGAATAGCAGCTGAGGTTTATCCTGAAATAGGAAAAATTAAAAAATCATTTGAATTCGCTGATAAAAAACAAATCCCATTTGTCGGTGTAATAGGAGAGAGTGAACTTGCAAATAACAAGATAAATGTAAAAGATATGAAAAAAGGAGAACAACAATTGCTCTCCCTTTCTGAGATAATTAAAAAATTAATTTAGTTACCTCCAACTTTTATATAAGTTAATTAAACCATTGGTTGAGCTATCATGCGAATCAATGGTTTTTTCATTTTCTAACTCAGGTAATATAGAATTAGCTAATTGTTTACCTAATTCAACTCCCCACTGATCATAACTAAATATATTCCAAATAACTCCTTGAACAAATATTTTATGTTCATACATGGCAATTAATGACCCTAACTCACGAGGTGTTACTTTTTTCACCAAAATAGAATTTGTTGGTTTATTACCTTCAAATACTTTGAACGGTGCTAATTCTTCTATTTTATCATCCGATAACCCCGCCTTTTTTAATTCAATAATAACTTGCTGCTTCGTCTTACCATTCATCAATGCTTCTGTTTGCGCAAAGAAATTTGACAATAATAATTGATGATGATTACCTATTGGATTATGACTTTGTGCTGGGGCAATAAAGTCTGCAGGAATCATTTGTGTACCTTGGTGAACCAATTGATAAAAAGCATGTTGACCATTCGTACCAGGTTCCCCCCAGATAATAGGTCCTGTTTGGTAATCCACAGATTTACCAGTTCGATCTACTGATTTACCATTGGATTCCATATCTCCTTGCTGAAAATATGCTGCAAAACGATGCAAATATTGATCGTATGGTAAAATAGCATGCGATGCTGCTCCAAAGAAATTAACATACCATACCCCAAGAAGAGCTAAAATTATTGGAATATTATTTTCAAATGATGCATTTCTAAAATGCTCATCCATTTCATTAGCTCCTTTTAATAATTCATCAAAACGATCAAAACCTATTCCTAAACAAATAGATAATCCAATAGCTGACCAGAGAGAATACCTGCCTCCAACCCAATCCCAAAATACAAACATATTATTGGGGTCAATTCCAAATTTTTGAACTTGGTCGGTATTGGTAGAAAGTGCAACAAAATGCTTAGATACTGTTAATTCATCCTTTGACGATTCCAAAAACCAATTTCTTGCCGTAAAAGCATTTGCCATTGTTTCCTGGGTGGTAAATGTTTTTGAAGCAATTAAAAATAGGGTAGTCTCTGGATTACATTTTTTTAATGTTTCAGCAATATGAGTACCATCCACATTACTTACAAAATGTAAGTTTAAATGATTTTTATATGCCTTCAACGCTTCAGTAACCATTACAGGTCCCAAATCAGAACCTCCAATACCAATATTAACAATATCAGTAATAGCTTTATTTGTATATCCCTTCCATTCACCGGAAATAATTTTTTCTGAGAATTCTTTCATTTGTTTTTTTACGGCAAACACATCAGTTAATATGTCCTTACCATCAACTAATAATGAATCATTCTTATTTTTTCGAAGAGCAGTGTGTAAGACGGAACGATTTTCTGTTTGATTAATTTTATCTCCTGAAAATTGTGCATAGATGGCATCAGATAGCCCAACTTCATTTGCTAATTCCACTAAATGTTGAAAGGTACTCTCATCAATGATATTTTTTGAAAAATCTACAAAAATATCATTGAACGCAATGCTATATTTTTTTTGACGATCTTCTTCTAGAAATAATTCCTTTAAGTGTAATGATTTTAATCGATCATAATCATTCTTTAAAAGACTAAATGCTTGAGTTTTGGTAAAATTAATCGTGTTTAACATATTTATTTTTTTGTATAAATCTAAAATCTTCTTCATCGCCAAGGAACACATTATAATCAAAATTCCCTTTATGGCCAGGCAATTTACCGTCTTTATTATGTTGCCAAAAAAGTAAATTATCTATTGATTCATCGTATTTTTGACTACCATAATGAGCTATCCAATATTGATAATTTTGAAAATCTTCTTCAAAAATCTTATGGTATAATTTTTTATTGGTATAAATAATGGGTTGAATGCCGTAATTATCCTGCAATTTATCCAAAAAGATTCTAATATTCTTTTTTAATTTGTCCTTTGGTATCGACGTACTTGATTCGAAATCACAAACTGGAGGTAAATCACCTTCTTTTAATATGACAGTTGAACAAAAATTTTCAGCTTGTTCAATCGGATCACGATTAGGTACAAAAAAATGATAAGCCCCTCTAACAAAACCTCTGTTTTTTGCTTCTTCCCAGTTCTTTTTAAAATCTTGATCAACCAATTGTCTTCCTTCAGTAGCTTTAAAATAAATGAATTTAATAGAAACGGTATCAAACAATTGAATATTAGGTAATTTTTTCCAATTAATTGAACCATTATAATGTGATAAATCTATTCCATGAATTTCATGTTGTGTTGGCAATTTAATTTTAGCTGTTTCAGAATAAACAAAACGATTTGGATTATCCTGATTATCACATGAAAATAAAAAAGCCAACAAACATATAAGTATATATCTCTTGGCTTTAAACATAGAATAGTAATATAATTTCACACCACAAATTTACAAAAAATTATAAATTGGGCTGAGGTGTTTTCCTTAAATAAGGTTTAATTGCTGTAAATCCTTTCGGAAACTTTGCAACGGCATCCTCATTACTTACTGCAGGAGTAATGATTACATCTTGGCCATATGTCCAATCTGCTGGCGTAGCAACCTGGTAATTAGCTGTCAGTTGTAAAGAATCAATAACTCGTAAAATTTCTGTGAAATTTCTACCTGTTGAAGCAGGATAGGTAAGAGTTAATTTAATTTTCTTATCTGGTCCAATAATAAATACAGAACGTACAGTAGCTTTTTCTGATGCATTCGGATGAATCATGTCGTATAATAAGGCTACTTTTTTTTCAGGGTCTGCTATTATTGGGAAGTTCATTGTTACCTGATTTACTTCTTCAATATCTGGAATCCATTTATTGTGTGATTCTAAATCATCTACAGAAATGGCAATTGCTTTAACTCCTCTTTTAGTAAATTCGCCATTTAATAGTGCAGTTTTTCCTAATTCAGTTGTACAAACAGGAGTAAAGTCGGCTGGATGACTAAATAATAAAACCCATGAATCTCCAATCCATGAATGAAAATCAATTGGACCCTGCGTGGTCTCTGCACTAAAATTCGGTGCAATATCTCCTAATCGTAATGACATATATATTTATATTAAAGTGAAACAAAAAATTAATCTACTGAATTTATAGAGTAAAAATGAAATTTCCTAATAATTCAAAAAAAAAGCAACCCAAAAATCAGGTTGCTTTTAACATTACACTTCATCAACAA
>JBEBDG010000156.1:0-5756 GCA_041157165.1 Bacteroidota bacterium | reverse complement strand
GCAAAACAAGAAAAGGAAATTCGAGTTAATCCATTAGCCAGAACGAGCGATTTGTTGAAACGCGTTTTTCAGAAGTAATATGAACATTAAAAAAACATTACTCAATAGCTATGTTGTTTCTTTGGTTTTAACTATCATCTTAGCTCTTCTTGATTCTGACCCAATGATAAGCTACAGCAGCTTCCTTATTGATATCTTTTTTATGTCAATTCTAATTTGGTTGGTGATTCTACTAGTTGTATGGATTAAACGATTACTTAATAGTAGGCTACGTTAGTAAGTAGGCACTTAAGCAGATTTTACAAATTCCTTCTATATTTACAGCATTAAATTAGTGATTAAATGGTAAAGAGACTTTTATTTTTTACTTGTTATTTTATTTGTTTTTTGATTTCCATTCGATTGAATGCACAGACAGGAATAGGGACTACTACTCCCAATGCCTCTGCTAAATTGGATGTATTTTCTACGAATAAAGGATTTTTACCACCAAGAGTTTCATTAATTGATGTAAATGATCGAGCAACTATACCTTCACCTGCGACAGGATTACTTGTTTATTGTAAAGGTGATGCAGGATTAGCAGCAGGGTATTATTTTTGGAATGGATATGCTTGGGCAACGATTGCAACAGAAGGTGGCAGCGGAAGTGTTACTGCAGAGTTTGGCACAGAATTACTTGCTAGTACTAGCATAAGTGTGTCTAGTTCCACGCGCATTGAAATATTAACTTTTGATCTTCCATCAGCAGGAACATGGGAAATTATTTATTTTATGAGGGCTCAAAGTGCCACTCAAGGATTTGCGGCAGAATTTGCAATATATGATGCCTCAAATGTTTTAGTCCCCAATTCTGAAATTTTATGTGCCTATGGAGAAAATTCATCAACTGGTACGGGGGTTATTAGAATAACAACTACGGGCCCTGCAACTTATAAAATGAAAGCATGGGCAACTACGGGCACATATTCTGCTATTTCAGATAATAATGGGAGAACAGGGGCGACTTGGAAGAAAATAAGTGGAAATGCACCCGTTACGGGGCAAACAATAGATTATGGTATTGTGAAATATACAGGTACAGATACTGGATCATTAACTGCTGGAAATATTGTTGCATTTGATTCAAATGCTAGTGGTAACCTTCCTTGGAGTGGTAATAAATTTACACTTAAGGCCAATAAAACTTATGAGCTTGAATCCTATTTGGCAATATACCTGAGTGGAGCAGGAGTTGCCGGTATTTTTCAAATTTATGATTATACAAATAGCAATGTTCTAGCAAGTGGGCTTTATATGTCCATGAATGGTTCAGGGGGAAATAATCCTAGTGGTAATGGATTAATGCGCGCCATTGTTACTCCGACAAATGATATTCAAGTTGGGGTTAAATTTATATCTTCTTATGGTGGTACACCTGGATTAATAGGTAGTGCAAACTATGTTACATCGGCAGCTCCTAATCAATGTTATTTCATGGCAAAACAAATCGGATCTTCTGCCATTGTCAATCCTTGGGTGTTAAGTGGTAATGATTCATACAATATTTCAGGTAATGTAGGAATTGGAACGAATGCTCCAGATGTTTCTGCAATATTAGATGTAAGTTCTTCAAGTAAAGGACTTTTGCCCCCAAGAGTTGCATTAGCAGCAAGGAATGGAACATCTTCTCCTATTTCTTCCCCAACAGCAGGGTTACTTGTTTATAATACTGCTACAGCTGGAACTTCTGTTAACGCAGTTAGCCCAGGTTTTTATTTTTACAATGGAAGTATTTGGACAAGAATGGATCCAGAAGGATGGTCTGCTCCTGTTCCAATAACCATAGGAGCAGTTACTTCAGCACCTACAAAAGGTACCATTGTATATGATAAGGTAAGTTATAGAAGAACCTCAACCACATCTTATGAAGTAACTTATAACTATGCGCAATCTACACCAGGTAGTGCAGGTTCTGGTGATTATTTATTTAGCCTACCTGCCGGTTTATCATTTGGTAGTAATGTGCTCACTACAAATTCAACTGTTTATGAAACTGTTATTAATAGGGCAATTATTGGAACTGGTATTTTAGCAGCAACAGATGCCAATAGATTTAGGGCAATTGCTATAGTTCCTTATGATAGTACTAAATTTAGATTGGTCGTAACGAGTTCTGATAATACTGGACAAATTATTGACTCGGCAACTTTGGGATTAAATTTTGATGGTATAAGTTATAAATTTTCATTTATACTAGATACAAATTAAATTTAACACCAAGATGAAAGGTATTCTATTCTAACAAATTTTGCATTTTGATAATTAGCAAAACTTTTTTAATAAAAAAGTCATCTAATTCATAATCGTGCCAAACAATCCAACACATTAGTGGACAAAAACGTGCCTAAAAGGCATAAAAAAACTCCGAAATCGTAAGAAATCGGAGTCTTTGGTGCTATTTACTAGCTAAGAAGTGATCCCGCTGGGGCGTTTCAATTTATACTAACATACACATAGACAAGAATTTACAACATTATTTAGTTCCCTTGACTCAAAGTCGAGCCACAAATTTTAACAAATTATTGCTGGTATAAATTTTATTTCTGACATTTGTGTCAAACATAAATGTCAGCATGAATACTCCTGAAGAGGAAATCTTGGTATCAGCATTTCAAGTCTTTGTAGAAAAAGGATTTGAGAATGCTACCATGCAAGAAATTGCGGAAAGGGCAGGCATAAAACGGACCGTTTTAAATTACTATTTTAGGTCAAAAAAACTTTTATACCATCAAATCGCGAAAACATTAATGCGGCAGGCTCTTCCGCAAATGTTAAAAGTCTTAAATGGTGATCTTCCTTTCGAAGAAAAAATAGCATCCTTTGTTAACAATTACATTGAATTAGGATTAAAAAATCCATTTATGCCGCTGTTCATCATCAACGAGTTGAATAGCCTTGGAATAAAATTCGTTGAAAATTTGTTAGATGGAGAGAAACCTACCATTGAACCTTTTATTACTCAAGTAAACACTGAAATTAAAGAAGGACGAATTAGTCCGATTGAACCCATCCAATTATTCATGCACATCATTTCTCTATGTGCATTTCCTGTATTAGCAAAACCAATGATCATGTTGGTTACACAGAAAAACGAAAATGAGTTTAAAGAGCTCTTAAAATCTCGTAAAATGGAGGTTACACGGATGATATTAAAAAGCATTAAACCTTAAAAAAATTTGAATTAAAACTGACAGATATGTCAGACATAAAAGTCAAAAAAAATGAAAAGAAGAATTTACACGATTTGGGCTATTTTGCTCGTTAGTACAACTGCATTTAGTCAAAATATTACACTTGGGACTTGCCTAGATGCTGCTCAAAAAACAGCAGCAAGTACTAAAAAAGAAGAGATCGAACTTGAGCTAGGAAAGCTTAATGCTCAAATCATTCAAACAGGATGGCTACCCCAAATTTCTCTTAATGGACAATCAACCTATCAATCAGATGTAACTGGATTAGTAGTTGAAATACCTAATCTTCGAACGAATCCAATAAATAAGGATCAATACAAAACTTTTGTAGATATAAATCAACTAATCTACGATGGTGGTGCAAGTAAAATCAAAGCATCAATTCAAGAGATTAATACAAAAAATGCGCTTACTAGAATCCAACTAGCAAATCGAAATATTCTCCAGGAAACTCAGAAAATTTACTTCAGTGCATTATTAGCTCAAGAAAATCGAATGATTTGGGAAACGGCAAGAGAAGAAATTCTGGCAAGAAAAAATGTCATAGAAACGGGTATTCGATTCGGAGCTCGTACAAAAAACCAATTAGATATATTAACGGTTGAACTGCTAAAAATCGAGCAAAAAATTACAGACATCAATGCTGCAAAAAAAATCGCTGTCGATATACTAAATCTAATCACAGGTTTAAATTTAAGGAGTTCGACTTCATTACAAATTCCAGATGATGTACAAAAAATTATTCCTCTTTCATTTGAAACCTATGAAATGAATCTACTTAATAACCAAAAAACTTTAGTTGCAATAAATGATGACCTCAATCAATCAAAATTACGTCCTAAAGCATTACTTTTTGGTCAAAGTGGATATGGAAATCCTGCTTTAAATATGTTAAAAAACGAATTTCAAACTTACTATTTGATGGGAATTCGCTTGAATTGGGATCTTTCTACATTTTATACAAGAAAAATAAACCAAAAAAGCCAACGGATGCAAAATGAACTTATCAATCAACAACAAAATGATTTAAAGTTAAATCTATCTATGCAGCACAAAAGAATGTCTGATGAGGTTGAACGATTTGAACAGTTAATCCTTCAAGACCAAGCAATGATCTCAATCAGAGAACGCATTAGCAAAACTGCAGAATCCGAGTTAGATCAGGGGACTATCACCGCGACCCAATTTATAACGGAAAAAAATGCTGAAAAATTAGCAAAACAGGCTTTTCTAATCCACAAAATCCAAAAACTAGCATTCCTTCAAGATGCAAATCTATTATTTGAATCTAATTCTTCTCTATAAAATCAACCCATGAAATCATCTATTTACCTATCCATCTTTGTTAGTACCTTTTTGGTGAGTTGTAATCAGGAAAAAGAAGCTGATGCATTCGGAAATTTCGAAGCCACAGAAACCATTGTCTCAGCTGAATCTAATGGAAAAATCAAATCTCTTTTACTTTCTGAAGGAGATTTACTAGTAGCAAATAAAATCGTGGCAGAAATTGATCCAACCATTTTAACTCAACAAAAAAATATAATAGAAGCGAATATACGTACGGTTAAAAGCAAATCTCCGTCAATAGAGGCTCAATTAAATGTATTATACAACCAGATCTCTAGCTCCGAAAGTCAGCGAAAAAACTTGACTATTGAATTAAACCGAGTAACTAATTTATTGGCAAGCGGTGCAGCTACCGCTAAACAAGTAGATGACATCCAAGCGCAAATCACGTTGATAGATAAACAAATTATCACTCAAAAAAGCCAATTAAAAGCTCAAGAAATCGCGCTAAAAAGTCAAACACAAACGATAAACAATGAGGCGAATGGATTGAAAGAACAAATCAATCAAATTCAACTTCAATTAAATCTGACAAAGGTTATAAACCCAATCAAGGGTACCGTCACGGCAAAATTTGTAGAAGAAAATGAAATTGTAGCCTATGGAAAACCCTTATACAAAATCGCAGATTTGTCCAACCTGATTTTACGGGCATATTTTTCAGGAGAACAATTAAGTCAATTTAAACTCAATCAAAAGGTTAATGTCCGTATAGATGCCGCTGAAGGAAAATATAAAACCTACCAAGGACGCATTGTATGGGTAAGCCCAAAATCTGAATTTACACCCAAGATTATTCAGACAAAACAGGATCGTGTCAACTTTGTCTATGCTGTAAAAATTAAGGTAGCCAATGACGGTGGATTAAAAATGGGCATGCCTGCTGAAGTTATTTTAAATTGATAGTAGATTGAAAAAGAAGGCCATACATATTGATTTGATATCCAAAAAATTCAAAGAAACGCAAGCATTGGATTCTGTAAGTCTCCAAATTAATGAAGGTGAGTTATTTGGATTAATCGGACCCGATGGTGCAGGGAAGACAACTTTGATTAAAATTTTAGTAACTCTGTTGGATTCAGATGTGGGACAAGCTACCATTTTAGGGATGGATACCCTTCATTCGAAGGATGCAATTCGACAAATCATAGGGTATATGCCTGGTCGATTCTCATT
>JBEBDG010000155.1:0-5849 GCA_041157165.1 Bacteroidota bacterium | reverse complement strand
GCGAAAGCCGATTTAAAAAAGGCAATCAAAACAGAATTTACCCATGTTACAAATCCAAACACAAAAAATAAAATTCCAATAATAATTAAAGGTCCGTTTCCAGAAGTTTTGTTAGATGTCATATTAATAATCGTTAGTTAGTCCAAATATTGGTTTATTGGTTTTCCATTTTCCACGAGTAAAATCTGGAATTTGAATAGGAGCAGAGCCCTTTTTAATTGATTCTTCTGAAAGTGGGGAAATAGCTGACCATGCAGCTGCATCATAAACATCTATAGGAGGGGCCACTTTATTTTTAATTGATTCAATAAATGCTCTCAACACAAAATAATCAATCCCTCCATGCCCTGCGTTTTCCGCATCTGCTGCATGATTTAACCAAAGAGGATGATCATATTTGTCTTGATATAATTTAAATTCTTCCCAGCGATGTGGTTTTGTGGAGGTACTTTCTAAATAAATAGATTTATTATCTTCCGTCCATAGACCGTTTGTACCTTGAACTCTGAAACCTAATGAATAAGGCCTTGGTAAATTGGTATCATGCGTAATTAGAATGGTTTCGCCATTTGCGCATTTGATCATTGTTTGAACAATATCCCCCAATTTAAATTTAACCTTTGCATTTGGATGATTCGGTCCGCCTTTTTTTACAATGTAATCGTGTAAACCTTGAGAAAGGCTTGCCATTGAGGTTAAATAAAGAAATTGATTACCTCGGTTTATATTTAATATTTCTGCCACAGGTCCTAAACCATGCGTTGGATATATATCACCATTGCGATCAATTGAATGTTGAGTTCGCCATTTTGCTTCAGAAAACCCCTTTTCTCCAAATTCTACTCCACCTCCATGTGTATGCACACCATCATTAAATTTAACATCACGTAAATCATGCTGGTATCCACACTGTACATGTGACAAGGAGCCAAACATGCCTTGCCTAACCATGTTTAGAACAGCCATCACATCTCTTCGGTAGCAAACATTCTCAAGTATCATACAATGGGACCCTGTTTTCTCATACATGTTCACTAAATCCCAAGACTCCTGTAAGGTAACCGTAGCAGAAACTTCTACACCTGTATATTTTCCAGCTTTCATTGAAGCTAATGCCATAGGAACATGCCATTCCCAAGGCGTAGCAATTACGACACCATCTATATCATCTCTTTTAACTAAATTTTCAAAATCATGTTCACCTTTTTGATAGACAGCAGCAGGTTTTCTACCTTTTTTGGCTATCATATCTTGAGAAATAGCAATAGCCTTTGGATCAATGTCACATATTGCAATAATTTCTACATCTTGACGGTACATAGCCATTTCCAAATGACTTTGACCGCGGTTTCCAACTCCAATGAAACCTAATCTTACTTTTTTTTGTTCTTCTTTTTGACCAATAACAATGTTTGGAAAAACTGCTGCCGTAGAGCCTAGGATCAAGGAATTAGAAATAAATTTCCTTCGTTTCATAGATTAATGTATAGGTTATAGGTTATTATTAAGTTGTAAATCTTAAATACTAATGTAAATTTATAGGATTTTTTTAAATATGACAGAGCCAAGAAAAATAAGTGTTTTCAGAAAAGAGCATTTTAATGCTGCCCATCGGTTATTTAATCCAAATTGGTCAGATGAAAAAAATAATGAAATATTTGGTCTCTGTAATAATCCAAATTATCATGGACACAATTATGAATTAATTGTTGAATTAATTGGTATCATTCAAGAGGAAACTGGATATGTTATCGATATGAAAATAATTTCAAATTGGATAAAAAGTGAAATAATTGAAAAATTTGATCATAAAAACCTAAATTTGGATGTACCTGAATTTAAAAACACTAACCCAACTGTAGAAAACATAGCAGTTGTTATCTATGATAAACTAAGAAAAGTAGTTCCCGAATCATTGGACCTTAAAATCAAATTGTATGAAACAGAAAGAAATTACGTTGAGTTCCCTGCTAATTGACCAAGAGAATCATATTCATCAAGAAAAAGAGATGGGAGATAATCACATCGCTAGTTCAGAGGATACTCCTTTAAGAGAGGATGCGTTTGATCTTTCTGATGACGAAAAAATAAAAAAAATAGAAGGTCATTTTAGAGAAATAATGTTAACTCTTGGTTTAGATTTAAACGATGATTCGTTGAATGGAACACCTAAAAGGGTTGCTAAAATGTTTGTCAAGGAAATTTTTAGCGGATTAGATCCAAAAAATGAACCTGCTGCAACCTTGTTTGAAAACAAATTCGGTTATAATGAAATGTTGGTGGAGAAAAATATTGGTTTTTATTCCAACTGTGAACATCATTTTGTACCTATTTTTGGTAAAGCTCATGTAGCCTACATCTCATCGGGGAAAGTAATTGGATTATCCAAATTGAATCGAATTGTTCAATATTTTTCCAAACGACCTCAGGTTCAAGAACGTCTTACCATTCAAATTGGAAAACATTTACAAAAAGTATTAAATACAGAAGATGTAGCGGTTATCATGGATGCTAAACACCTTTGTGTTTCTTCAAGAGGAATAAAGGATGATAATACCTCAACTGTTACCTCATTCTTTGCAGGTAAATTTGAAAATATGGATACAAGAAAAGAACTAATAAGTTCAATCGAATTATAATATGGGAACATTCGTAATTGTTGGGGGGAGTAAAGGAATTGGTCGTCAAATATCTATTGATCTTATGAAACAAGGTCATAAAATTCTTAATTTTTCAAGAACTCCCTCATCTTTAAATGGTGTAGAAAATTACTTTTGGGATGCTGAATCTGATACATATGGAGTATTTAAAGAAATTCAAGGTGCTTTAGATGGATTAGTCTATTGTCCTGGAACTATCTCATTAAAACCTTTCAATCGGATAACAGCAAAGGATTTTGAAAAAGATTTAAAAATTAATTTTTTATCAGCAATTGGCGTAATTCAAGCCTTACTAAATCCATTAAAATCAGCTGAATCAAGTTCTATTTTGCTCTTTTCAACTGTTGCAGTGCAAACCGGAATGAATTTTCATGCTTCAATAGCAAGTGCAAAAGGAGCTGTTGAAGGTTTAACAAAATCTTTAGCTGCAGAATTTGCAAGTTCAAATATTCGAGTAAATGCCATTGCCCCTTCCTTAACTCAAACTGATTTAGCTGCCTCATTAACTAACACTCCAGATAAAATAGAAGCATCTGCCAAAAGACATCCGCTCAATAGAATTGGTCAAACTGCTGATATTTCGGGCTTAGCTTGTTTATTATTAAGCAATGAAAATAATTGGATTACAGGTCAAATAATCCACGTAGATGGAGGATTAAGTACCTTAAAGCCCCTTTAAATGCTCATTGAAATGTTTTTGATTCAAAGCTAAATTTACTTGGTTCCATTCAATTGGTTGGATCAGGGTATGCTTTCGAATAGAACAATCATGAATTGTGCAGTGAACGCAGCATTCATCTAAACATGGATCAGCATGAACAAATATTTCAATATGTGAATCCAAGGCTGCATTCATGGTTTCTTCAAATTCATGTATTTCTTCGTGCACTCTATTTAAATCCCAATACCTAGGTAAAGTTAGATGACAATCAATATGTAAATCTCCGCCATATTGTTGAATTCTAAGATTATGTAAATCAATCCATTCCGATTTTTGATGTTTTGTAATCCAGTCAATGATTTTTTTAAACACATCAGGATTCATTTCATCCATTAAACCAGCCACAGAAAGTCTGAGTAACTTAATACCCTGAAAAAACATAATGATTGCAAAAATGATAGAGGCAACTGAATCTATCCAAAGCCAATTAGTCAAATAAATAACACCTAATGCCAAGCCAATGAAAATTCCATTTAGCGCATCAAGTCTCAAATGACGACCATCTGCCTCCAACGTTAAAGACCGGAGGTCTTTACCTTCTTTTATCAAAACAAAACCCAAGACACCATTTAGGAAAGAAGATAACAAGGTAACATACAGACCCAGGTCTAAAGATTCGATTGTTGGATGCGTATATAAATGTTGAACAGCATGAAGCAGTATGTAAAAAGCAGCCAAAAGAATTAAAACTCCCTCGAGGCCAGAAGCAAAAAATTCAATTTTCCCATGTCCATAAGGATGATTTAAATCCTTTGGTAATGATGCCAAATAAATTGAATAAAAAGCAAATGCACTGGCTACTACGTTGACAATTGATTCTAGTGCATCTGTTAAAATTGTCGTTGAACCACTTAAATAATACACCCAAAACTTGGTAGACATAACCACTAAGCTCAAAATAAACGACAAAAAAATCAATAACTGCTTTTTATTCATTTCAAATTTATCTAGCTCTCAACATTCAACTTTCAACTCTCAACTTTCAACTCTCAACTTTCAACTCTCAACTCTCAACTTTCAACTTTCAACTTTCAAAGTTCAAAGTTCCCACTCTTTTCTCATCACTTCCAACTCATCATAATCTGTAAGGTCATATTTAACAGGAACTACACTTACATAATTAGCTTCAAGCGCATCCAAATCAGTTTGATTATTCAGATCGTAATTCTCCAAATCTCCATCCATCCAATAATAAGGTTGTCCATAAGGATCTTTTCTTTGCTCAAAAGATTCTTTAAATACTGCATTTGCTTGTTTTGCAATTTTTATTCCAAGAGGGCCTTGTAGTGTTTTTGCAGGTATATTCACATTCAACGTTAAACCTTTAGGTAATCCGTGTAATAGCACCTGCTTTGCTATTTTTTGGATAAAATCATGACAATGTGAAAAATCAGCATCATGCGCATAATCACACAAAGAAAAACCAATAGCTGGGATTCCTTCCATAGCAGCCTCAATGGCTGCAGACATTGTTCCAGAATATAAAACGGCTATGGATGCATTGGATCCATGGTTAATACCACTCACTACTAAATCAATTTTACGACCTTTTAAAAGGTAGTGTTTGCCGAACTTGACACAATCTGCAGGGGTACCAGAGCATTTATAGGATTTAATCATTGGCCCAAAGTCATAAGTCTCTGTCACACGAATGGGTGTTCCTAAGGTAATTGCATGGCCCATTCCAGATTGGACTGAATCAGGTGCAACCACAACAACTTCACCCAACTCAGCCATTATATCAATTAATACTTTTATACCTTTTGAATAGATTGAATCATCATTGGCGATTAAAATAAGAGGTTTTTCTGAACTCATATCTTTTGAATTTAAAAACAAAAGTACAAATTTGCGATAAGAATAAGTTAGAATGAAGATAAGAAAAGCAAATAAAGAAGACATTTTTTCCATTCAGCAAATTGCAGAGGTAACTTGGAGGCCAACTTATTTACATATAATTGGAGAGGAGCAATGTGCCTATATGTTAGAATTAATGTACCAAAAGGAAAAGCTAATCCAACAAATGGAAAATGGAATTCAATTTTTTATTGCTGAAAATACCAACAAAGAACCAATAGGTTTTGCTGCCTTTGAAAAAACGGAAAAGGAAAAAGGAAAATTGCATAAATTATACACTCATCATTTCAAAAAAGAAAAAGGAACTGGATCCAGGTTATTAGAAACTGTCATAACCTATGCAACTTCAAATGGGGTTAAAACAATTGAATTAAACGTTAACAGATTTAATTCTGCCTATGAATTTTATATCAAAAAAGGTTTTAAGGTTGCTTATGAAATGGACTTAGAAATCGGAAATGGTTATTTTATGAATGATTATGTCATGGAATTAGAATTAGCAAATTGATTGAATCACAAACGATTTACCATTTATCACATAAAAATCTCCTACTTTTTTACCTTTGATTTGTTGTCCAACAGGAGATTCCCATGAAATCGCAAAATAATAA
>JBEBDG010000154.1:0-5934 GCA_041157165.1 Bacteroidota bacterium | reverse complement strand
AGTTGAGAGTTGAGTGTTGAGAGTTGAGAGTTGAGTGTGATAATTTTGAAAATTAAATTATATTTTTGAACTTTCAACTTTCCACTTTCAACTTTCAACTTCAATGCTTCCTCTTGCAGAAAGAATGCGGCCCAAAGAGCTAGACGACTACATCGGACAAAAACAGTTGATGGGGTTAGGAAGTCCTTTGAGAAAGGCATTGGAACTTGGCCACTTACCTTCATGTATTTTATGGGGACCTCCGGGAGTTGGAAAAACCACTTTGGCAGTTTTAATGGCTAAGAAATTAGGTAGGCCTTTTTTTACCCTTTCTGCCATTCAATCAGGAGTAAAGGAAGTAAGGGAGGTCATAGAAACCGCCAAGCGACAAAAATTATTTGACTCTCCTTCACCTATCCTATTCATTGATGAGATCCATCGATTCTCAAAATCCCAACAAGATTCTTTGCTAAGTGCCGTAGAAAAAGGCGTAGTAACCCTCATTGGAGCAACCACTGAAAACCCTTCTTTTGAAGTAATTTCTGCACTTCTTTCCAGATGTCAAGTTTATACACTTGAGGCTTTGGGCAAGGATGATTTAATTGAAATGTTGGAAAAGGCAATTGCAACAGATTCGGTGTGTAGATCAAAAAAAATTAACTTAATCGAAGTAGATGCACTCCTCCATTTTTCAGGTGGTGATGGGAGAAAATTATTTAATTTATTTGAATTACTAATCAGTTCTGATAGCCAACCTGAATTAAATATAAGCAACGAGTTGGTCACAGAAAGATTACAAAAAAACCTTGCTAATTATGATAAAGATGGAGAACAACATTACGATATTATTTCAGCTTTCATCAAATCAATCCGAGGGTCTGATGCTGATGCAGGTATTTATTGGTTAGCTCGTATGCTTTCAGGTGGTGAATCCTTGGAATTTATTGCACGTCGCCTCCTCATATTGGCAGCAGAAGACATTGGTTTGGCCAACCCAAATGCCTTATTGTTAGCTCAATCCTGCTTTGAAGCCTGTCGTGTCATTGGTAATCCAGAATCCAGAATTATTTTGGCAGAAACTGTTATATATTTAGCGAATTCCCCAAAAAGCAATTCTGCTTATAAAGCCATCAATAAGGCTATGGCGTTTGTTCAAGAGACGGGAAATTTACCCGTACCTTTGCATCTACGCAATGCACCAACCAAACTCATGAAGGATTTAAATTACGGTGCTGGCTATCAATACCCACATGATTTTCCTACTAATTGGGTAGAACAAAATTACCTACCTGAACTTCCAAATAAACCTTTCTTTTATGAACCAGGTAACAATGCCCAGGAAAATAAAACAAAAAAATAAGGGATAATTTTAGTATATTGCTTAAAATTCTCAAAACCTTTTTCAACTGGCATGGAAGTAGTAAACCCTCAACACCTACCTTTTGAACTTACGAAAGAGTTTATTGAAGAAATCCGTTCCTTCATAGAAACTGATTCGAAAGAAGCTATTCTAGCTAAAATTGAGGAGCTTTTTCCTGCAGATATTACCAATATTTTATACGAATTAAATGGCCAAGAATCAAAATACTTGGTTCAGCTACTTGAAATCAAAGTAGCGGCTGAAATTATTTCTGCCTTAGACTCAGATGATCGTATCAAATTTCTGAAAAACTTCACTTCGAAAGAAATTGCAGTGTATATCAATGAAATTGATTCGGATGATGCAGTCGATATTTTGAATGAGCAACCCGTTCGTATCCGGGAAGAAGTGATTGCTCTGTTGAAAGACCGCGTACAAGCCCGATATATCATCGATTTGATGCATTATGATGAAGATTGTGCAGGTGGTTTAATGCAAAAAGAGTTAATTAAAATCAACGTTAAACAAACCGTCACCGAGTGTGTAGAGGAAATTCGTAGACAAGCAGAAGAAGTTGAAAAAGTTTATTCTGTATATGTTGTAGATGATGATGGTTTGCTCCTTGGGACCGTATCCTTGAAAAAAATTATTCTTGCTAAAAGAGGATCCAAAATTCAGGACGTTTTTGATTCAGATGAGATTGTGTCGGTACCCACCTATATGTCGGGTGAAGAAGTTGCTGATATCATGCAAAAATACGACCTAGAGGCAATTCCGGTTGTCAATATCCAAGGTCGGTTATTAGGAAGAATTACCATCGACGACGTGGTCGATTTCATTACTGAATCTGCACAAGAGGATATTCAAGTAATGGCGGGTATCTCAGAGGACGTTGAGGAGGATGACTCTATATGGCTTTTAGTCCGTTCCCGTTTACCTTGGCTTATTGGTGGCATGGTAGGTAGTTTTTTAGCTGCCAAATTAATTGAACAATTTGATAATAGCATTGCCTTGATGCCAGCAATTTCAGCCTTTATTCCTTTAATTGGATCTACAGGAGGAAATGTTGGTATACAATCTTCTTCTTTAATTGTGCAATCTTTAGCTGATAAAAGTGGTTTAAATACAACCCTTTGGAAACGACTTCAAAAAGTTATCGTAGTAGCACTCATAAATGCCCTCATTGCTGGTTGTTTTTCCTTCGGATGCTCTTTATTAGTGGATAATGGTGATACCATGTTATCTCTAACAGTTGCTATATCCCTTTTTGCAGTGGTTATGTTGGCCTCCCTAATGGGCACCTTGACTCCATTGGCTTTAAATCAATTAAAAATTAATCCTGCTGTAGCAAGTGGACCGTTTATTACCACCACAAATGATATTCTAGGCTATGGCGTTTATTTTTTAATCGTCTATTTATTACTATGATTGCCGTCATTCAGCGGGTTAATGAAGCAACGCTTCGAATTGAAAAACAAATCTATTCGCAGATTCAAACTGGTTTTTTAGTGCTTTTGGGAATACATGAATCCGATGAATTAGAAGATGTAGCCTATTTAGCACAAAAAATTGCAGGGCTCCGAATATTTTCTGATGAAGAGGGAAAAATGAATTTGGACCTGCAACAGGTAAGAGGAAATATTTTATTGGTTTCCCAATTTACTCTATTTGCCAACACAAAAAAAGGTAATAGACCAAGTTTTACAGAAGCCGCTCGCCCAGATAAAGCCATTCCATTGTATGAGGAAATGATCAAAATCTTGGAAGAAAAATTAGGCAAAAAAATACAAACTGGAAAATTTGGAGCAGACATGCAAATATCCTTCACAAACGACGGACCGGTAACAATTATCATTGATTCAAAAAGGCCTTAATGATGGAAATAAAAGAAGCACAAAAGTTAGTAGACAACTGGATCGAAACAGTAGGCGTTCGCTATTTTAATGAATTAACCAATATGGCCATGCTGACAGAAGAGGTTGGTGAAGTGGCAAGAATTATTGCAAGAAGATATGGCGAACAATCAGAAAAAGAATCCGATAAATCGAAAAATCTTGGAGACGAAATGGCGGATGTGTTATTTGTTTTGATCTGCTTAGCAAATCAAACTGGTGTCGATTTGGAAGACTCCTTCCGTCGAAATTTAGAAAAGAAAAGTATTAGAGATGCGGATAGACATCACAATAATCCCAAATTAAAAGCATGAAAATTGGTATTTTAGATGGATTTACATTGTTTCAATCCGATATTGATCGAAAAACCTTCGATTCCTTTGGAGAGGTTATTTATTATGACCGAATGGAAAGTGAAAATATACCTTCCACCTTACTTCATTCAGAAGTTTTAATCACCAATAAATTTATTTTAAATAAGGCAAATTTAACCAATTTAACAGATTTGAAACTAATCATTGTTTCAGCAACTGGATATAATTGTGTAGATATTTTGTATTGCCAAACCAAGGGTATACGCGTATGTAATGTCCCAAATTATGGTACATTTTCAGTTGCTCAACATGCCTTAGCTCTGTTATTAAATTACAGCAATGCTGTAGAAACTCATGCACAATCTGTTCAAGCCGGAGAATGGGTAAAATGTAAAGATTTCTCTTATCAAAAGAAACCATTAATTGAACTTCAAGGTAAAACTATGGGAATTATTGGGATGGGATCTATTGGTAAAGCCTTTGCTAATATGTGCCAGAGTTTAGGCATGAAAATCATTTATCATCATACAAGAGATTTGGGACTTACGGATGCAAAATTTGTTGACGTGCAAACACTGGCAAAGCAATCGGATTTTATTAGTTTGCATTGTCCATTAAATGCTCAAACCAATCAACTTATAAATAAAGAATTTTTGGCGCATGCCAAAAAAAATCTTGTTCTTATCAATACCTCAAGAGGGGGCTTAATTCAAACACAAGATCTAGCAAATGCATTGAACGAAGAAATGATAGCTGGAGCTCTTTTAGATGTATTGGAAATCGAACCACCTCAACCTACAAATCCATTGTTAAGTGCAAAAAATACATGGATTACACCGCACAATGCATGGATTAGTTTTGAAGCAAGAGTAAGAATTGCAGAAATAATTCAGAAAATTCTCGATAGCTACCAAGAAGGTCAATTAATCAATGTAATTGTTTAAATTATTTTGAAGGTATTTGCGATTTAGAAATTGTTTTACCCATTTGGATACCCTCTTCTTTTTCTGGAACGTAAGGCAAAACGATGGATAAATAATCTAAAGTCGGATTTAGGGCTTGTATTGCAGGGTGGCGTACATCAAATTCTGCCTCTCCGGAAATTTTTAAATAATCTTGATCGCCTATCCCTTTATGTTGATTGGATGCATTTGAAAAACGAACCACGTGACTTAATTTATCGCCACCTAACTTACCGCCTTCCCAGCTTACAACCGTACCACCATGAGCCCAATTAAAACCTGAAATGGTGAAATTTTTAGCATTTAATTTTTCAACTTCCCTTAATGGCAAACCTAAATACAAACCACTTTTAGTAATCCATTTAGAAGCATTTCCTTGAATACTCACATCCGATATTTGTCCCTGATGATAAAAAATATAAACCATCTGGTCTGTATTTGGAAACAAAATACTACCCCTCAGCGTATCATCCGACATCACAATAGCCGTATCTTCTATTATATTTTCTTTACCAAATTTCTGAATCAAACCATCAACATTTTGTAAACTCAACAAATCATCCAATACTTGGGTGGGTGCTGCTATTGATTCCGCTTGTTTATCTGTCGACTTTCCACAAGCAAATGCCATTATGGTTACGAAGATGAATAATAACTTTTTCATACTAATTGACTTTATCCTTAAAAGTAATATTAATTGAATGGATTGTCAATTTTACTTTACTGATAATTATCAATATTTGAAATAAGAACTGCCAAACTTCTGGCTCCATGTGCACCAATGACTAAAGATTGTTCAATATCTGCAGTTTTAGAAGGGCCTGCTAAAAAGAGTCCAAAACCTGTAGTGTTTTCCCCTAACACCTCATAAGCAGAATGCATATTTCCAACCAAATTTTCAGCAGATAGTTGAATAACTAAATGCTGACAAATAAAAGGTGCAACCCGATGTGGTAATTCATCTTCTGCAATCCAAATGGCACCATTTTCTGCAACTCCTAACTTACCTTTAATCAATAAAACATCCACATCCGACAAAGCCAATCCATTTTCTAACACTTTACTAGAGGTATAAACAAATTTTCCAGGATGAATTTCTTGAATTGCTTCATCAATATTATCTCTAGAAACAACTTTACTAATGGCTCCAACAACAGCCAAAGAATTTTGAAATTCATCTAAATGATTAGCCAATTCGATTTCAGACGACTTGAAAACCCCTGGATATTTGTTTCCTAAGGGCGAAAGGGTATTTATTTTTTCTAAAATTGATTCTCTACTGTCCATACCTATTTATTCCTACTTCTCCCTGCGTACCATTCTTGAAAACTTTGTTTTGGTGCTTCTGGCATTTCTCTTTGCCAATACCAAACGTTCATTTTATTTTTTACTAAGCCAGGTAAATGATTCATTGTCCACCTAGCTAC
>JBEBDG010000153.1:0-5957 GCA_041157165.1 Bacteroidota bacterium | reverse complement strand
CCACAACACCATCATAATATTTATTACCTGAAGAGGTAAATCCATTTTTGTAAATTGATCCCTGAGCCAAAGCAATAATTCCTGCCTCAGAAGCAGCAGTTGCTGGTGTTGGCTGATTTGGATTTTGTATATCCAATTGATCTTTACACGACATTACCGTTCCACTTAAAAGCAGAATGGAAAGTAGCTTTATTTTTATATTTTTCATATTCTAAAATTTTTAAAAATTTACTTCTATTCTCTTTTATTAAAAACCAATATTCAATTGTACTTGATAGGTACGAGTATTCGGCATAGTGTTATGGTCTACACCTCTATCCCATGCAGAATTGTTTGCTCCAGATGAAATTTCTGGATCCATACCAGTATACTTAGTTAAAGTAAACAAGTTTCTACCAGAAGCTACTAATTGTAACTTTCTGAATCCTTTGATTCCGAATGCTTTCACTAAATCTACACCAACAGAAAGGTTTCTTAAGCGAGCAAAGGAAGCATCCTCATAGAAATAATTTTTCGTACCATTACGAGAAACCTCTGCATATACTCCACGATAAAAAGCAGACCATGCAGCTGTTTCGCCATTAATAGTAAGTGGCTGCTGGTAATCAGAGTGAATACCATCACGATACATCCATTCTTTCGTTTGGTTATATAAATGTGCTCCTTGTAACCAATCAATTTGTAAATTAAACGTCAAATATCCTCTAAAAGTCAATTCATTGATAAAGGACATATTGAAATCAGGATTAGGGTCTCCAAAACTAAATTGGCTTGTAGAGAAATATGGAGCTTTTGTTGATTTTTTAACAACCCAACCATTTGAAGCTACCTCGTACAATGAACGAGATCCTTCTGGAATTGCAAAAGTTCCATCAGGTAATTTTTCATCTAAGGCGTGAATACCCAAAAATCCGTACAATTGTCCAATTTTTTCACCTGCACGTAACACATAACCAGATGAACCAGCTGCTGATAAAACAACTACTTCTGCACCACCACGTACGGCTGTTATTTCAGATGTTTGCTTACCAAAATTGGTTGTGAAATTCCAAGTCCAATCCGCATCTTTAAACACCTGCGTATTTAAACTAATTTGGATACCATTTGAAGCCAAAGAGAAGGCATTATCTTTAACAGTACCAATACCGGTTGATGGCGCTGCATCTACATCATAAATTGCATTGTCAGTTGAACGCTTCCAATAAGAACCGGAAATATTCATTGAATTCAACCAAGAAGAGTTTTTGCCTAAATTCAATCCAATATCTGTACCAATTTCTAATTCACGAGAAATTTCAACATTTAAATTTGGATTAGATTGTGTTAATGGGAAAAAGAATGCATTACCACTACCAATCACACCTGTATTTAAAGTAATATAACGGTCAAATGGTTTAGGTTGAATACCTGCTTGACCATACGCTGCTCTCAATTTAAAGTCTTCCACGGTTTTTCCAAAATTAGAATTCTTTAAGAAATCAAATTCTGATAAACGTAAATATGCATCTCCACGTGGGAAAGTTTGAGGTGTAGATGCCGCACCAAACGCAGAAGAATAATCGGTACGAATACCACCTGAAATACCACCATAACTACCATAATCAAAACGATGATTCACTAAATAGCCATATGTTATAAATGGTTCACGATAATCTCTAACTACCCTAGTTTCTGCAGCCTGTGAAGTATTGTATGGAGAATAATTAGGCAAACCTATACCATAAGATACATAGGAAGTATTTTCTCTATTACGATAATCAAAAGCAACTTGAGTTGTTGTTTTTAATGGAACATTAATACCAAAATCTTCTTTAAAATCAGTTTTGATAAAGCCAGAACCCAAGAAGTTTTGGAAAGTACTTGTATATTCATATTTGTTCAACTCACCAGTTGCATCGTTTCCATTGAAATTCGCATACCAATATTGTTGATCCATGATGTTTTTATTACCTGTTTGATTTAAATAGGTATAAATGGTATTATCCGTTTGATAATTCAAACCATATTTTGCGTCAAAAGATAAGAATTTATTAACTTCCCAATTCAAGTTTAAGCTTTGCATGATGTCGATACGTCTTGTATCTGTCTTAGTGTAAAAGTTTACAGCATTAGGATTATAACCATTTACACCAACTGCATCACCAAAATAACCTGGATAATTACCATCCAAATCTTTGAAATCATAATCAGCAAAGGGACGAGAGTTAAATACTGAATAAATGATTGAACGACCTGTATTATCGTTGATATCACTTTTTGTATAAACTAATTGCGTAATGGAACGCAATTTCAATCCTTTAGCTAATTCAAATCCTAAATTAGATGTCAAATTCGTTCTGTTTTGAGCACCTACATTTTTGAAAGGACCCGGATTATTTGCATTCGACAAAGAGAAACTATAATCTGATTTGTCGGCACCTCCTGAAATACTAACAGAATTCAAAACGTTTGTTACAGGAACAAAGAACATGTTGAAGTGATCATAGTATTTCAAATTTTGACCATATGGCTTGTCAATTTTTACAGTTGGATCTGTACTTGCGAAAATAACGTTTTCTGCATAAGAACCATATTCTGGATCTAAAGTCAATGGTTTTCCTGAACCACCAATTACTTCATTGTTTGAATTAGTAGCAAAACCATGCTTGTCTGCTTTTCTCAATCCACCAATATTAAGCGGAGTTGAATTACTTACAGAGGAACTAAAATCAATATTGATTTTTCCTGCTTTACCTTTCTTAGAGAACAATTGAATTACACCATTAGCTCCCTGTGCACCATAAATAGTTGCAGCTGCAGCACCTTGGATAACCTCAACTCTTTCAACAGTGTTCAAATCTAATGCTCCTAAATCGGTAGATCCAAGTTCAACACCATCCAATAATATCATTGGTCTTGTACCACGATTGATTGTATTTATACCACGTAAAACGATGTTTACAGGCTGACCTGGCATACCGTTAGCAGATGTAATTTGTGCACCTGCAATTTTACCAACTAAAGCTTGATCAATGGAAGCTGTTGGAACAGAAGGTAAATTTTTTGCAGTAATTGCTTGTACATCTATTGCAGTTTGACGTTTGTCAATTGCAGCACCTGTACCTGTTACAACAACTTCAGACAATTGACGTGCGTCAGTTGATAAAGTAACATTAATTACACTTTGACTACCTACTTGAACAGAAGAAGAATTCATTCCAATAAATGAAAACACTAATGTTTCAGTACCGGAAATATTCAAAGAATAATTTCCGCTTGCATCTGTTTGGGTACCTCTAGAAGTTCCCTTGATTGATACATTTACTCCTGGTAACCCCATTCCATCCTCGGATGAAGTCACTTTTCCCGTTACTTTTCTAATCTGAACTTGCGAAAACAAATTCAAACTAAATGTAAAAAGTAACATGAAAATCATTGGTAAAGATTTTTTCATGTAAACTGAATTTTTGGTTTAAAAATTTTTGTTGATAAATATCAATTTTCCAATTTTAGGAATAAAAAACCAAAATTCAAATGAAAATTAAGAAAAAGTTAATTTTTGTTAAATAATATTTGCTAAAACAGCAATTTATCCAAAATTAGTACGCCGAATAAGCCAACAACCGAAACTATGCTTTCCATCGTCGACCATGTTTTTATTGTTTCACCAATTGATAAATTGAAATATTCCTTGAAAAGCCAAAATCCAGAATCATTGATGTGAGAAAACATCAAACTTCCTGCACCTATGCTTAATACCATTAAATTAGGATCAATGTGAGCTGTTTCAATGATTGGATAGATCATGCCTGCTGCCGTTAGTCCTGCAATGGTTGCAGATCCTACACTTACACGTATAATTGCAGCCATCAACCAACCCAATACCAAAGGAGGAAATGGTAATGTTTGCAATTTCATTGCTATTTCTTTGCTAACACCGGATACCAATAATATTTCTTTGAGTGCACCAGCTCCAGCTATTATCAATAAGATCATACCAACTTCTTTCACAGAATCAGTATAAATTCCCATTACCTGCTCCATACTCCTATTTTTTGATATTCCGATCGCAAAGGTGGCAATGATAATGGCAAAGAGCATCACCATAGAGGGATCTGCAACAAATTTGATCAAAGGAAACATTGCATCGTCTTTGGTAATTTGAAATTCAAATATTGTAGTTACAATTAATAAAACAACAGGAGAAAGCGCAGCCACAAAGCTAGCGAAAACAGAAGGCAATTGACTTTCATCCATTTTCTCCAATTTAAACATCTGGGAGTCCTTCACAACAAAATTCCTAAATCGAGTGGCAAAAACAGGTCCAGCCAAAATAATAGCGGGTATGGCAATAATAGTACCATATAATAAAGTTGTCCCCATGTTTGCCTCAAATTGTCCCACCAAAGCTGCCGGACTCGGATGTGGTGGTAAAAAACCATGAGCAACCGACATAGAGGCCATCATAGGTATACCTGTAAAAATTGGATTGATTTTATACTGATTCGCAATGGTAAATATCAATGGTACCATTAATACAAACCCAACATTATAAAACAATGGAATTCCAATCACAAAACCTGTTACCATTAGTCCCCAGGCCAAATTCTTTTGTCCAAACAATTTAATTAAATAACTTGAAATTTGTTGGGCAGCACCTGTTTGAGCCACTAATTTTCCTAACATGGCCCCTAAAATAATAACCGACACCAAGGAACCCAAGGTGTCTCCCATTCCCTTTTGTACAGCTTTTGCTAAATCAATAAGCGGAATTTGAAGCAAATATCCTGCTATCAAACTCACTAACAAAAATGCAATAAATGGATTAATCTTTACGTAGGTCACCAATAAGACCAATAGCAGAATACAAGCAATAACAATTAGGATGGACATGAGAATGATTCTAAGTTGAAAGTATAGAGTGGATAGTTATAAGGTTTATATATCTAAATTGTAAATAATTAAGGTAATTTATAAAATATTTTATAAATCCAAAAGATTTACTAACCTGATTAAGCTTTTAACTTTCAACTTATCCAATCCATTATCCACTTTCAACTTTCAACTCTCAACTTTCCACTTTCAACTCTCAACTTTTCACTTTCAACTTTCAACTCTCCACTTTCAACTTTCAACTCTCAACTTTTCACTTTCAACTTTCAACTCTCCACTTTCAACTCTCCACTTTCCACTTTCAACTCTCCACTTTCAACTTTCAACTCTCCACTTTCAACTTTCAACTTTCAACTCTCCACTTTCAACTTTCAACTTTCAACTTCCTAAAACTTCCCATAGGTATCCTCCAAATACTTTTGCATTACCATGATGTCTTCTTTTGAAGTTAAATCAGGTACATTTTCAGCCATAGGGATGGTATAAAAACCTCTTCCTTGGCCTTCACCGTACAGAAATACGGCAGTCGGTAATTCTTTTTCGTTTCGGACCGGATGATAAGGCGTTTTTGCCAAATAAGGCATAAAAACACTTGCCTCAAAAACAAAAATATTCATACTAACCCCTAAAGTTCCTTGAATTTTCTGCAATTCTGCAGCTTGTTCAGCCGTAGGTTTTTCAATAATATCTAATAAATATCCATCTTTATCAGTTTTGATAAGGGCAAAAGCAGAAATTCTTTCTGCTGGATACAAAAGACTATCTCTATTGTAGGCAATTAAGGCCTCAGATTCTGAGGAATTCCACAAGGCATTTAATGCCTTTACTGAATACAAGTTATCTGAATTACAAACAATCAAACGTCCATTTTGCCAACTTTTTTGTTGACTCAATGCTTGATAAACTGCATCTGCAGTTCCTGCGGGTTTTTCTCGACCCTCAGGGATGTGTTGACGAGCAAAAAATATCCTCAATCCCCAACAAGTATCATTCTTCATTAATTGCTCACAATATTCTTGAGTGACTGCATCTGTAGGATGCAATAACAACAAAACCTCTTCAATTCCTGCTAGATGTGCATTATA
>JBEBDG010000152.1:0-5997 GCA_041157165.1 Bacteroidota bacterium | reverse complement strand
TTATACTTCGGGAATATTATTTTACTATACAATCTAAGTAATATTTCCTTAAAACTGATAAAAATTAGCTGAATTTATATTGAAAACTGAGTTTAGATGATTACTTTAAAAAATTATTTAGTTTAAACCATTTATGTCTAACGGAAAAAAGAGAATAGAAACAGACTGTTTAAATTGTGGTGCAGAAGTTACTGGAAATTATTGCGCAATATGCGGTCAAGCAAATGTGGAAACCGACATGCATTTTTTTTCACTCTTTTCGCATTTTGTTGTTGATTTTTTTCATTATGATTCTAAATTTTTAAGTACAATTCGAACTTTATTTTTGAAGCCGGGGCAATTGTCTAATGAATATTTTCTTGGAAGAAGAGTTCGTTTTTTACATCCAGTTCAGTTATATATCTTTGTTTCTGCCATTTATTTTTTCTTTGTTTTCAATGTCTTTAGTCCATTAAATGAAAAATATGAAAATAAAGAAACGCAATCAGTATCTATACAAATAAATAATGGAGAATTTGCTTCAGACCAACAATTAAACAATTATTTCAAAAAACAAAAATCATTACCTGAAAATGAAAAGGACCCTCAATGGGTTCAAAATTTATTGTTTAATTTGCACAAAGCAAGTAAACATTTCGATTCGAAAGAAGATTTTTTAACCAGTCTTCAGGAAGAGTTTGTGCATAAAATTCCAAAACTTCTTTTTTTTATTTTACCTTTTATTGCTCTCTGGTTTAAATTACTTTTCATTCGAAAAAAAACACCTTTTATAAAACATGGGATTTTTGTTTTGCACATAGCAGTAAGCTTGTTTATTGTTTCATTTTTAAATCAAGTTTTTACTATTTTATTGAATAGTATCAATCATAAAATGCCCTATTTGTCAGCCATTGGAATTATTTTTATACTTTATTGGCTTGTTTACTTTTTTATTTCCTTGAAAAGATTTTATCGTTTAAAGTTCCTTTCAACTTTGTGGGCTTATGCAATTACTTTTGTTGCTATGTTTTTCATGTTTATCATCGCCTTTTATGTTAACTTATTAATTACTTTACAATTTTTGGGTGAAAATTAATCCCTTTTTGAGCTATTTTGAAAACCACCTTTTTATTTGTCAAATGAAATGTTATAATAAAAAAATAATTTTCGGATTACTGTTGTTTGGTTCATTCTTACTAAACGGACAAAAATTCGATCTTGAAACCTGTAAAATAAAAGCTCGATCTAATTTCCCATTGATCAAACAATTGGGAATCTTGGATAATTTAAAGGAATTATCGCTTGAAAATTTATCAAAGGGTTATTTACCTCAGATTAATTTTAATGCCCAGGGAACCTACCAATCAGAAGTCACTTCTGTACCGATTTCTCTTCCCAATCTAACGATTAAGGGTTTGGACAAAGATCAATACCGTACATATTTGGAAATTTATCAACCACTTATAGATGGTCAAATGGTAAAAAAACAGCAAGAAGTAAGTAAGAGTCAATTTGCTGTTGATCATCAAAAAATTGAAGTAGAGTTATATAAATTATTTGCTTCGGTAAACCAATTATATTTTGGCATTTTGTTAATTGATTCCCAAATAAAATCAACAAATAGTTTACTTTCTGAGGTGGAATCTAATGCTAAAAAATTACAAATTGGTGTTCAGGAAGGTATTGTTAATCCTTTGAACAAAGAAATTTTTGAGGCAGAAAAAATTAAAATTATTCAGCGATTAGATGACCTACTCTCTACACGTAGATCTTTATTGAATACCTTAGGTATCACTATAGGTGAAACAATTCCAGTGGATTCAAAATTTGATTTACCACCCTATTTAAATCAAGCTCAGGTAAATAAGCGTCCCGAACTAGCTTTATATGATTTGCAAATTGGTCAATTAGATCAACAAAAGAATTTAATTCGTAATAAATTGAGTCCACGAATTGGCTTGATGGCCCAAATAGGGTACGGTCGCCCGGCTTTGAATATGCTAAACAATGATTTTAAAGAATATTACATTGGAGGTTTAAAACTTTCTTGGTCCATTAGCTCATTTTATACAAATGCTCGCGAGCGGAAAGTATTGGAGGGTCAACAAGCAATGATCTCTGCTCAGCGCGAAGTTTTCAACCAACAAACCGCAATCGGTGCGGCTCAAGTACAAAATGATTTGAACAAGTGGGATAGCTTGCTACATACGGATGAGCAGTTAATTGCAACTAGAAAAAGAATAATTGCAGCGGCTAATATTCAATTTACACAAGGAACCTTATCCTCTTTAGATTATTTGGCCTTTTTAAACCAGTTGGAGCAAGCGCAACAACAATTGTTATTACATCAATTACAAAAATTACAATCGGTATATCAACAACAATATTTATTAGGAAATTAATATGAAATCGATGAAATATATTTTACTAATACTTCCAATAATTGGTCTTTTTAGCTCATGCAAACCATCTTCATTAGAATTTGATGCGACAGGTTCCTTTGAAGCAGAAGAAATATTGGTTTCTTCGGAGGCAATAGGTAGAGTTGAAAAATTAGGACTTCATGAAGGAGATCAAGTAAAAGAAGGCCAATATCTAGGCTATGTAGACAGTACTCAATTGTATTTGAAATGGAAGCAATTGGATGCCCAAATTGCCTCCATAAATGCTAGGAAGCCAGAAATACAGCCTCAATTAAAAGTTTATGATGATCAAATTGCTATTTTGAAAATCAAAAAAGAAACGCTCATGCGCGAAAAAGCTAGGTTTGAAAAGTTAGTTCAGCAAAAAGCTGCGCCATCTAAGCAACTAGATGATATTATAGCTCAATTAGAAGAATTAGAAGGACAAACAGACTTAGTTAAGCAACAAAAACAAGCGCTTGCTTCTGGATTACAGGTGCAGTTAAAAGGACTTAACCAAGATCCTCAGGCTCTCTTGTTGCAAAAAGAGCAATTGAAAGATCAATTGGCAAAATGTAAGGTATTGGCTCCTGTTAGCGGAACTATATTATCGAAGTTTATCAATGAAAAGGAACTTGTTACAATTGGTAAACCTTTATTTAAATTGGCAAAATTAGACACTCTTACACTTAGGGCCTATATCACGGGGGACCAATTTTCATTGATAAAATTACACCAGCCTGTAAAAGTATTTGTAGACAAAGGGGAAGATTACTCAGAATATTCTGGTATCGTTTATTGGATTTCAGATAAGGCAGAATTTACTCCAAAAACAATTCAAACAAAAAAAGAAAGGTCCAATTTGGTATATGCGATTAAAATTTCTGTTCCTAATAAAGAAGGCATTTTAAAAATTGGAATGGCTGGCGAGTTGAAGTTACAATAGAAGATGGTTGATATTCAAAATCTACATATAAAGTATTCAGGTCAAAATCATTTTGCCCTGCATGACATAACTTTACAAGTAGACGAGGGAGAACTTTTTGGATTAATTGGTCCAGATGGTGCCGGCAAAACAAGTTTATTTCGAATTTTAGCTACTTTAATTCTTCCAAGTTCAGGCAAGGCGCGCGTTTTAGGATTGGATGTTGAAAAGGATTTATATGCTATCCGCAAAAAATTAGGCTATATGCCTGGTAGATTCTCATTGTATCAGGATCTGTCTGTAGAAGAAAATTTACAGTTTTTTGCAACACTTTTCGGTACCACCGTTAACGAAAATTATGATTTAGTAAAGGATATTTACATACAATTGGAGCCGTTTAAGAAACGGAAAGCGGGAGCGCTTTCCGGTGGAATGAAACAAAAATTGGCTTTATGTTGTGCCTTGATTCATAAACCTGAATTGCTACTATTGGACGAGCCCACAACGGGTGTCGATACAGTTTCGAGAAAGGAGTTTTGGGACATGCTGGGCAAATTGAAACAAACCGGATTGACCATCTTGGTATCAACTCCTTATATGGATGAGGCGAATCGTTGTGATCGGGTCGGTCTTATTCAAAATGGTAAAATTTTGTCAGTGAATACGCCTAATGGGATTACAGATTCTTTTCCCTACCCGCTTTATCAAATGAAGTCCAAAGAAATGTATAAACTTCACAAAGATATGATTGAAAGTGACTTGTTACACAGTGCACACATCTTTGGTGAATGGAATCATATCGTTTTTAAAAATGGAAATACAATGGAACAATTAGTTGATTATTTGTCCTATAAAGGACATAAAAACACCCTTTGGAATGCAATTGAGCCAAGTATAGAAGATTGTTTTATGGAAATGATGAAAGAATGAATATAACCGCCCCTGGCACTTTGTGCCATCCCCTCCTTGATAAGGAGGGGATAGGGGGAGGTAAAAAAATAAGGATGCAAACCGTCATACATACCGAAAATTTAACCAAGGCCTTTGGCGATTTTAAGGCCACCAATAGCATTTCATTTGAAGTGTACAAAGGGGAGATTTTTGGCTTTTTGGGAGCAAATGGTGCAGGTAAAACCACTGCGATGAAAATGTTGTGTGGTTTGTCGAAGCCTACTTCAGGAAAGGCTACCGTGGCAGGTTTTGATGTGTGGACTCAGACCGAAGAAATTAAGAAAAATATTGGCTATATGAGTCAGAAGTTTTCTTTGTACGAAGACCTAACGGTTTTGGAGAACTTGAAATTTTTTGGCGGTATCTATGGAATGTCGAGAGCCGAAATCAAAGAAAAATCATACATCTTAGTAAATGAATTAGGTATCTCAGAATTTGCGAATCGATTGGTGAAATCTATTCCTTTGGGCTGGAAACAAAAATTGGCTTTTTCGGTTGCAATTTTTCATAATCCGGCCATTGTTTTTTTAGATGAACCGACTGGGGGGGTAGATCCGATTACGCGTCGACAATTTTGGGACCTCATTTACCGGGCTGCTGCTCGTGGTATAACTGTATTTGTTACGACACACTACATGGATGAAGCAGAATATTGTGATCGAATTTCAATGATGGTAGATGGTGAAATTAAGGCATTGGATACCCCCGAAAATTTGAAAAAATATTTTGATGTAGCCACTATGGATGAAGTATTTTATGAATTAGCAAGAAAGGCCCAACGTAAAGCAGATTAGATGAAACAGTTTTTTGCCTTTATCAAAAAAGAATTTTTACACGTTATTAGAGACTCCAAAACACTATTAATGTTGTTCGGATTGCCTATTGTACAAATTGCTTTGTTTGGATTTGCTTTGTCAAATGAAGTCAAAGAAGTGAACATGCTTGTTTGCAATTTATCAAATGATTCTAAATCTATTGAGCTTATTCAAAAATTCAATGCCAGTGGAAATTTTAAAGTATTAGAAGTAATTCACGACCCCAATGCCTTTGATCAGCATTTTAAGAAAGGGAACATTAAAATGATACTGTTGATCCCAGCCAATTTCGAGGAAAATACGATTCGAAATGGAAAAGTGGAAGTACAATTAATCACAGATAGTTCAGACCCCAATTTAGCAACTACTTTGACCAGTTATTCCAATCAAATAGTGATGGATTTTCAAACGAACACCCTTGGTCAATCGAACTTACCTGGAATAAATCCGGAGGTTCATATGATGTATAACCCGTCTTTAAAAGGCACTACCAATTTTGTACCCGGAGTAATTTCATTGATCATGATGTTAATTTGTGTTTTGATGACCTCCGTTTCTATAGTAAAGGAAAAAGAATTAGGAACCATGGAAGTTTTGCTGGTTTCGCCATTTCATCCCTTTTTCATCATCATTTCAAAAGCAATCCCTTATTTTGTCTTATCTCTCTTTAATCTAGGAGTGATTGTTTTTCTATCAGTTACCTTATTAGACATGCCAATGGAAGGTAGTTTTTTCCTACTTTTTGCTGAAAGTGGCTTATTGATTTTGGTTTGTTTGTCTTTGGGTTTACTCATTTCAAATTCCACTAATTCTCAACAAGCAGCTATGTTGATTTCATTGTTGGGTATGTTGATACCAACTTTAATTTTTACTGGATTCCTTTTCCCAATTGAAAATATGCCCTTACCATTGAAAATTATTTCAA
>JBEBDG010000151.1:0-6003 GCA_041157165.1 Bacteroidota bacterium | reverse complement strand
ATTCTTAAAATTGAGCATGAAAAAGATTATTTTATTTTTAGCCATTTTAGGTATTTTAACCTCTTGTAATAAGGCAGGAGAAGGATTGCAGAATTTTGGTGCTAAAGACTTCTATGAAGCTATTCAAACAAATGAATTAAAACAAATAGTTGATGTTCGAACGATTGATGAATATACTCAAGGACATATAGAAGGTGCTATTAACGCTGATATAAATTCATCTGAATTTTCATCTGAGGTTCAAAAATTAGATAAGGATAAAGCAGTTTTTGTTTACTGTTTATCAGGGGGGAGGTCATCGGCAGCAGCTAAACAATTAAAAGATCAGGGTTTTAAGCAGATTGTAAATCTTGAAGGAGGAATTTTAGCGTGGAATGCCGCACAATTACCGCTTACACAATCTACTTCTACACCACAAAGCAAAGGTATGACATTAGCAGATTACCAAGCTTTAGTTAAAAGTAAAAAATCAATAATTGTAGATTTTAATGCTGTTTGGTGTGGTCCATGTAAGCAATTGGCACCTATTTTAGATGAATTTGTCAAACAGCAAAATGGGAAAGTTGAATTGATAAAAATTGATGTCGATCAAAATCAAGAATTGGCAGAAGCACTTAAAATTGAAGCGATTCCTTATGTGGAGAGATACGAAAATGGAAATCTGAGTTGGAAAAAATTAGGATTATTTCCCGCGAGTGAATTAAAATAGATTTAATTGTTCGTTTGAAGGTTTTACTTTTTTAGCCCTCATTTTATCTGAAGGATACGGTTTAAAAAAAGATTTAATGTTCTCAATTGGCATGCCTTGAATCCATTCTTTTTCTTTTTCGAAAGGTAGGATTAAAGGCATCCTTTTTTTTGTATTGTGAATTTCTTCCATTAAGTCATTAGCAGGGGTAGTAATGATAGAAAAACTTGCTTGCAAGTTTTTTGTCCTTGGATTATTCCAAATGGCATAAATACCCGCCAATGTAAAGGGACCCTCTTGCTGCAATCGAATTTCATATTCAATTTTCTCCTTACCAGAGTGTTGCCATTCAAAAAATCCATCGACCAAGACAAGACATCTTTGTTTCAAAATGGAAGGTTCAAAAGAGGCTTTTTCGAAAATCGTTTCTGATTTAGCATTCAAGGTTTTCAAGGGTAATTCTTTAGCTTGGCTTTCATCGGCCCAAGAGGGGATGAGTCCCCAAGGGATCAATTGAATGATTTCAGGCTTCCCTTGTGTAATTAAGGGTAATGCAACTTGATTGAATCCTGATTGCTTTCCTTTTGGTAATTGAGATTCTTCAAATTTAGCCTGCGCTTCAAATCGTTTTTCTAATGCTTTTTTTGAGCTTTGCTGGTCAGTATAATAGCACATTTGAACTTTTTTAAGGCTTGTTTTGTTTTCAAATTTAAATGTTAAAAAAATGAAAACCTTAAAAGCCATAGGATTAGTTTTTTTTATTTCCTTAAGTCTGCAAGCCTGCGGACAAACTTCATCAACAAAAGATTCAAAAATGGAGACGCTCCCAAAAAATGAAGCCGAATGGAAGGCAAAATTAAGTGAGGAAGAATTTTATATTTTACGTCAAAAAGGAACGGAAAGGCCTTATACAGGCAAATTTTTAATGCACAAAGAAAAAGGTTTTTACACCTGTAGAGGTTGTGGAGCTAAACTTTTTTCATCCGATTCAAAATTTGATTCTCACTGTGGTTGGCCTAGTTTTGATAAAGAATTGAAAAAAGGAACCATTAAAGAAACCCGAGATTTGTCACATGGTATGGATCGAATTGAAATAACATGTGCAAAATGTGGTGGGCACCTAGGTCACGTTTTTAATGATGGACCTACTGCAACAGGATTGAGATATTGTGTGAACTCTGTCTCCTTAGGGTTTGAGAAGAAGGAGTAGGTATTTTGAGTTATGAATTATAATTCATTTCAAATGACAAATGGAATATTTACTGAAATTACAATAAGATAATTGGTAAATTACTCGATCATTAAATCACTTATCAATGCGGTAACTTATCTCTTAACAAACCATATGTCCAGGTTCCAGCTATTGCGCTCAAAATAACGATAGCAATTGACAAAACGCCAGAACCTAATTGAGCAAACAATGGTCCAGGACATGCTCCTGTGATAGCCCAGCCAAATCCGAATAAAAGTCCACCGTAAATATTTCCTTTTGTAAAAATCTTTGGAGGGAACGTTATATTTTCTCCATGAATGGTTTTAATATTGAATTTTTTAATTAAAAATACAGAGATAGCACCCACCACAACGGCTGTCCCAATGACGCCATACATGTGGAAACTTTGTAAGCGAAACATTTCTTGAATACGAAACCAAGAGATAATTTCTGCTTTAATAAATACAATTCCGAATAATATTCCGACTGCCGAATATTTTAAATTATAATACCAAGGGTGTATCAATTCTGATTCATTGACACACATGGCATCTAATTCACGAGCTTTTAAATCTTCTTGTTCTTGTTGAGTTGCCATGTGATTATAAAGATAATATATAAGGTAAAATAAAATTAGCCATGATAAATCCTCCTATCATGAAACAGATCGTGGCGACTAAAGATGGCCATTGAAGATTAGATAATCCCATAATGGCATGTCCTGAGGTGCATCCTCCAGCATATCTAGTACCAAAGCCAACAAGGAATCCACCACCCACCATCATCACAAATCCTTTTAATGTAAATACCTTATCCAAGGTAAATAAGTCAACTGGTACAATTTGTGAATAATCAGTTATTTGATAGCTTGCTAGCTCCTCAACCAATTTAGGATTAACATGAATAGGCTCTCCTGAATTTAAATAATGAGCTGCGATGAATCCCCCAACTATTATGCCACCTACGAAAAAGAAATTCCAAATTTCTTTTTTCCAATCGTATTTAAAAAACTTAATATTGGCTGGAAAACAAGCCGCACAGATGTGTCGTAAATTGGATGAAATACCAAAATGTTTGTTTCCGAGGATTAAAAGCGCAGGTACAATTAAACCAATGATAATTCCGGCAGTATACCATGGCCAAGGTTGATTTATAAATTCCATTTAATGTTTGATAAGTTTACTTTTAAAATAATTGGATCCTAAAAATCCTAGGAATCCAAAATATAATACACTGTTTAAAGGTTTAGCTGAAATTGGGCAAGTTCCTGTGGTACATCCGATTTCTTTCCAATAAAAATAACCAATAATGCCACCAATTGCAATACCAATTAAATATAATAAGATGGTTTTATTTAACTTCTTCATATTCAATTTCTTCCTTTTCTATGTTTTCAGTGGTATGTTGAGATCGTGGTATTCCACAGCCTTGTGCGCCGCATCCAACATTCAAAAGAGCCATAATTGTTAATATAGAAGCCATTGAAATTAATAATATATCTGGGGTTTTTATCGCTTCATAAAAAGTATATAATCCAACGGCTAGTCGGATTATACGCATGGTGCCCCAATTTTTTAAAATTGTTTCCATCTATCGAGCTGCATAACTTAACATTTGCATGATACCTCCTCCATTATAGACTTCTTGTATGCAAGCTTGCTTAAGTAGGGTCAATGCCATACCTGAACGATTACCGCTTCTGCAATAAACCACAATTGGTTGACTCATAGCTTTAATTTTTTCAATATGATTAGGAATCGTTCCTAAAGGAATATTCATAGCCCCATCATAATGACCATCTTCAAATTCAAATGTTTCTCTAACATCAATTACAGTTACATTTGGGTTATTTAATATTTCTTCCATGATTATAATAAGGTTGTTGGGCAAACATAATCTGTTACTTTAAATAAATTGGATTCTTTGATTGCTTTAAATCCACCATCCACATCCACTAAGTTTTCATATCCACGTGCTTTTAAGATGGAAATAAATATCATAGAGCGATAACCACCTGCGCAATGTACATAGGTAGTTTTGTTTTTATTTACCTTTAACATACTATCATTAATAAAATCTAATGGAGCATTTTCAACATCAACAACGTGCTCACTTAGGTATTCGCTATTTTTACGAACATCTAAAATACTACCTTCTCCTTTACCCAATCTTTTTGAAAGTTCCGCTGCAGAAATAGATTCAACCGAATCAATTTCTTTACCAGCAGCCTTCCAGGCAGCAATTCCACCTTTTAAATAGCCAATAGTGAAATCATAACCCACACGTGCTAAACGTGTAATTACTTCTTCCTCTTTACCATCATCAGTTACTAATAATATTTCTTGCTTGATATCTGGAATTAAGGTTCCTACCCAAGGAGCAAAACTACCTTCAACACCGATATTGATTGAATTTGGAACAAATCCTTTGGCAAAATCTTGTGCTTTACGTGTATCTAAAATGATGGCACCTGTTTCGTTGGCTGCAGCTTCAAAGGCTTCTGGACTCATGGCGTGTGATCCACGTTCTATGACTGTGTCAATACTGTCATATCCTTTAATGTTCATCAAAACATTTAACGGGAAATAGGCTGGAGGTGCAACTAAACCAGTTAATACTTCTTTGATGAAGGCCTCTTTTGTTAGGTCAGGATTCAAGGCATAATTCATTTTCTTTTGGTTGCCAAGGGTATCTTTGGTTTCCTTACTCATGTTTTTTCCACAGGCAGAACCTGCGCCATGCGCAGGATAGACTGTGATATCATCGGCTAATGGCATGATTTTGTTTCGTAAAGAATCAAATAAATGTCCTGCTAATATTTCTTCTGTTAAATCAGCTTTCACTTTTTGGGCTAAATCTGGTCGACCAACATCCCCGATAAACAATGTATCTCCAGAAAACAAGGAAGTAGCTTTTCCTGTTTCATCAATTAGAAGAAAGCATGAACTTTCCATGGTATGTCCTGGGGTATGAATAACTTTGATTTTCACATCTCCTAATTCAAAGGCTTGTCCATCCTCAGCCGTAATGCAAGTAAATGCAGGAGCTGCCGTTGGTCCGAAAACAATAGCAGCACCAGTTTTATTGGCTAAATCGATATGTCCAGAAACAAAGTCAGCATGAAAGTGTGTTTCAAATACATATTTTATTTTAGCTCCATTACGTTCTGCTTTTTGAATATAAGGATCAACCTCTCTTAAGGGATCTATGATTGCAGCTTCACCTTTGCTTTCTATATAGTAGGCTCCTTGAGCTAGGCATCCTGTGTAAATTTGTTCGACTTTCATTTTTTTCAAATTTATTTTTTACTAGAAAAAGAGTTGTTGTATGAATATGTAAAGGCCCATTACTAGCACAAACCAACCAAATCCGACTTTTAATTGCGCACTATTTATTTTTTTACTCACTTTATCTCCAATGAAAATACCCACGATTGCTAAACCTGTCACGATCAATAATAAGTTCCAATCAATTGTTTGGTGACCTAAATCACCGGTAAATCCAATAAGTGATTTCGCAGCAATAATTAGCAAAGAAGTGCCAATGGCTTGTTTCATCGGTAATTTTGTGAGCATCACAAGGGCAGGAATGATTAGAAAACCGCCACCGGCACCTACTAATCCAGTTAATGCCCCTACCACTAATCCTTCCACTAAAATCATAGGATAGTTATAGGATATGTTGGCTAATTCTTCTTCGTTTTTATCACAATTTTCACAAGTTCCCCGAATCATAGAGATGGAAGCAGCGACCATTAAAATGGCAAATAAGACCATCATTAATAAAGCTTTGGTCACCATGAAATTCCCAACAGTAATTATTTCATTGGGAATCATCGGTACTAAATATTTTCTAGTTGCATAAACCGTTAAAATAGATGGGATTCCAAAAATGATTCCAGTTTTAACATTGACCAGGCCTTGCTTGTATTTTGGCCACGCACCAATAAGGCTACTGGTTCCAACAATAAATAGAGAATAGGCTGTGGCTAAAACGGGATCTACCCCAAATAGATATACCAGAACAGGGACGGTCAGGATAGAGCCCCCTCCACCAATAAGTCCTAAGGAAAGTCCGATTAATAAAGACGCGAAATAGCCAA